>CAJOIN010000084.1 GCA_905234515.1 uncultured Selenomonas sp. | reverse complement strand
TTCACGCTTGGGGAGAACGTGTAAGTCAGTCTGGCTACGGTCGGATCGCAGTGTTCAACGAACCAAGAATCCCCTGGCTTTAGCCATGGGGAGTGTCAATGAGAAAGTACGCCAAAGCGGATACCGTCCAACATATAATCCTGATGACAAATTAAATATGGAAGCCATGCTGCCCTGTGCCTTTGCCCGCAGCGTAAAGATGATGCGTTTTATCAATGAAGTATATGATGGTGATAAGGAGCGTTTCTACTTGGCAGGGCAGAAGAGCAGCCGCAAGAACAGCCGCTTCATATCGGCTAACCGCATTGGAATACGCTTGAATGCCATCAAGGCCCAGGGGGTATACATGGCCAGCCTGGAAGATGAAGAACTGAGCAGGAAGCTGCTGGAACAAGCAGAGCGTTCCTTCAGCCGGTTGGCTAACCTTATCAAGGACTATGGGAAGTATCCAGTATCCTATGGGATGATGCTGCAGAAATTTCTTGATAAAATGGGCGGCAGTGACGATGGTCTGCATGACTTCACGGCTCTACCAGCAAATAGATGAGACGGATGACAGTTGGCGAAGCAGCATGATTGTGATACTCGATAAGGAAAAGTACAATTTGACATCATTCGGAGCAGTAGAAGAAAACATCATTGAAGGAAGCGGTTTAACTGCTAGGGAAATGCAGAGGATCTTTGCACAAATGCTGCCAAAAGCGTTGCCGGGAAAGAGCTTTGCGGAAATGTGGGATATGCCGCCAGGGCAGAAGGAAGCTAATTTCTATCAGATGCTTTGGGATTTAGGGCAGCTGGACGGATACAGCCTCTCTATGTTTGAGAATGAGAGGTTCAGCAGCAAGGAGCTTTGTGATATCACCAATGTCATAACAGTTCGCAGCGGCATGATGCAAACGACCAAGGGGGATTTGACCCTGTATTACATAGTGGGCATCCTGCTTCGCAGCATATTCCGTGGTTATAAGGAAGTCACGGATATGATAGACGAATACTCTGGCATTGTCCGTGAATCAGAGAAGAACAAGAAGTTGGCATCCATGGCGGCACGGCAGAATAACCGCATCCTGGAGCTTGAGCAGCTAAACATAGAGAAACAGGAAAAACTTAACCAGTCTCAGAAGGAGATTGACAAGCTTAGGAAGCTGGTGGCAGAGCAGGAAGAGCAGATCAAGCATGACAAGGAACGTATCGCAATCCTGGAGCAGGTAGTGGCTGAGGAAGAGGCCTATGAAGCAGGTTCTGGCCATGATGGCTTCCTGGTTCGTGAAGGAGATGCAGGTTATACTTCAGATACCACAAGGGCTCGCAGTGCCAATGTCATAGTTTTCGGTGGCCCGGATAAGTGGCAAGGTCAAGTGCTTAGCCTGGCACCGAATTATATCTGCGTCAGCGTGGATAACAACACCTTTGACAAAAAGAATATAAAGGGAGCAGATGCGGTGGTGTTCAAGACGGACTATCTCTCCCATAGGCAGTGGTATGCTGTTAGTGACTATGCCAAGAAATGCGGAAGGAAAATCATCTACTGCCGCAATAACATCCCCATGATGTTTGAGCAGATAGAGAGAGCATTGAAATAGGCATCTTTATTACTGTGAAGGGGGAGACTGGATGATAACAGAAACTGAACTGAAGACCGGCGTTATCTTTGGGGATAATGAAAATCAGGAATATGTCTATATGCCTGGCAGCGAGATTGGCGTGGATAGTCCCATGTGCGTCTACGAGAGTGATGGCAGGCGGTTGGATGTGGATCTAAATGAAGCTCTGCGGCTTATCCGAGTGCGGGCACTAAGGCATGCCAAGCATCCTGTGCTGGGCACAAGTTCGTGCTGAAGGGGGAGACATGTGAAGAAATCGCTTAAGGGGATGAGTTATCTGAACAGTTAACGCTAAACTTTGAGGACCCGTTTACGGGTAGCAGGCAGTAATATGCAAGGGACGGGCCGTACAAGCGCTGTAAAGCGCAACTGGTACCATGAGGCCTTAAAGGCCGTAAAAGTAAAACCCCCGGCTCTGCCGGGGGATAATTATTTAGGTTTGGGGAATAGCTTTTGATTATGCTATAATGAATATAGTTCATTTTTGTAGGATTTTCAGGATAGGAATGCAGAAGGGGAGAGGGGGAGCTGGACTTGGACGAAAGGCTGGCAGAAATCATCCAGGCAGGAGGCGTGGAGGGCTTTGTCAGGAACCTGCGCAGGAAGTGGAAATATTCAGCTTGGCTGCTGGATGAGTGTGGCAAGTGCCTGCATGGGGACAGGCAGCGGCTTTCGGAAGCCTTCTTGGTAAAAGCCTATGGCCGGACGGAGGATGTCTTTTTCGAGGCGGGGGAGAAGGTCATGGCTTGCCGGGCAGAGACCGAAGGACATATCCTGCTGCTGCTAATAGCACCTATGCCATCTCATGAAGCGGCGCTCTGGCAGAAGCAGATGGAAGAATACCGCAGGCAGCTCCTGGCCTGCCTGCGGCTTACTCTGATACAGCAAAAGCGCAGATGGCAGCACGAGCAGGAAATAATCGAGGTGCTTTTCGGCAGGCGGGAGGGCATAGAGCAGTTTCTGGAGGCAAGCTCCCTGAGGCTGGTCGAGGACTATCCCTATGCAGTGCATCTGCTTTTTGCCAGAAAGCCGCAGCCCAGGGCAAAATTTGATGAGGTGGCTTCCCTGCTGGAGGAATACAGTCGGGTGAAAGGCATAAATTCCCTGCATCCCATTTTCTGGCGGGATCATCTGGTCCATATTATTCCTGCCCTGCATGAGCGCAGCAGTTTTTCGGAACTGTTTGTAGAATGGCCTGCCAGGCAGCTGGGGGAAGATTTCCGGCACTTGGCGGAGGAGAGCTGCCAGATAGAGCTGGCCATAGGTATTGGCAGCCTGCATCCCATGAAATATCTTTACCGCAGCTATGACGAGGCATATCTTGCCATCCGCAGCCGCTGGCAGGAGCAGGCTGGAGGCTTTGTGGAGCGCTATGAAGACCTGGGCTACTTCACCTTCCTGCTATCTGCGCCCCGGGAGCAGCAGGAAGCATATATCAACCGCTGGCTGGGGCCTGTCCTGGAATATGACCGCGCCAGGCAGGCAAAGCTGCTGCCTACTCTTGACTATCTCCTGCGCCATACCTTCGACTGGCAGGTCACTGCCCGGCATTTCGGCGTGAAGGTGAGCACGCTGCACTATCGTATCAAGCGCATAGAAGAACTGCTGGATGTTGCCATCATCAGGGATGGTAGGACGAAATTCGAGCTTTACACGGCCCTGAAGCTGCGGGAGATGCTGCAGGAGGGCTGGGGCAGGGAATACGGGCTGGTGGGCAGATGGGAATAGGGAGGTGTTATTAGTGGACACATATACGGAGCAGGCCCTGCAGATTGGCATTGAGCAGGTTTGGGGTGATTTGCAGAGGGAAATCAAGAAGCCGCTGGCCATCTGGCGGCGGGGCACTCTCATGTGGCCTTTGTACGAGGGGGTCAGCAGGCTGTCAATCCATAGCATTCCCAGGTTTTCCTGCGATGAGTATTATTACAGTCGCCAGGCCAAGCGGCTCTATTTCCACTATGGCAGGGAAATACAAAATCTGGTGGAGATGTCCGGCGTGGAGGAAGGGGAGATACCTTTCCTGTGCTCGGCTATGAAAGTGCGCCGGGAGGCTATGGAACTCTTTGACTTGATTGCTGTGGAAGCTGATGATATCAATGAAGGCTTCCATCAGAAGATGATAGGCAAGCTCATCAGCAGCAGCGCCAGGATACAGGAAATTTTCGGACTGCAGGGCATAGAGCTTTCCCATAGCCAGAAGTATGCCATCCTGCTGGGGCGCACGGCAAATGCCAGCAGCTCCGGGGCTGCCAGGCTGGCGAAGGAGATCTTGTCTGCTGAGGCCAGGCTGGGCTGGACAGGGCCGGTGCTCTGGGATGAGCGCCTTATCTTCGTCCTGCCAGGGGAAGAAAAGCTGGCGGAGATTGAGGACTGGATAGATGGCTGGCAGAGAGCTTTGCTTGCCAGGCAGGCGGGGCAGTTCGTTTGGGGACTGGGAAATGCCTATGGGCTCAAAGACTTGCATAAGTCGTATTTGGAGGCAAGTCTGGTCTGGGGCTATGGCCTCAACCGCGGCCTTCCTTTCTGCGCCTTGAAGCAGATGGGCATTGAGCAGATGCTTTTTTCTCAGGACATTGTCACCCTCAGGCGCTATGTGAGCAAGACTTTTGGGAAGCTGTGGCAGAATGACCGAGAGGAGAGGCAGATGCTTTTTCCTACTTTGAGGAAGCTGCTGGAAAGCAATTTCAATTTCGTGCAGACTGCCGGGCAGCTTTTCCTCCATGTAAATACTATCCGCTACAGGTACGAGAAAATTGAGAAGCTGCTGGAGGCATCTCTGGCCAGCCCCCAAGTGCGCGGCAATCTGATGGTGGCCCTGCTGCTCTGGGAGGTACTGGAGGCAGCAGGCCTTCTGGAGAGGGGCGTGGACAGTGAACTGTCCTGATATGCCGAAAAAGCCGCAGGAAGCATGTCCTGTGGCTTTTGGGAATGTATGATTTTGAAAGATCGTCTATGTGGAATAGAGCTGCACCGCTCTGCCAAAGTTATTTAGCGGCATTGGGCTTTTCCCAGCCGGCAGGCAATTTTTGCAGAAAAGCAAAATTGTGGCAATCGGCGCAGAGAGCCTTGGAGGGATTGTGCATTTTGTGGCAGTCGGAGCAAGTGAGGTCGCCGATATGGGAGTTATGGGGGTTGGCCTCCTCGTAGTTGGTCTTGGCGATGATGGCATCTATGTCCGTGTGGCACTTGGTGCACATCTCATTGGGGAAGGCGCGCTTCAGGGGCGGGTCATCGAAATCGTCCGTGACATACCAGACGGTTTCCTGGATCTTGTCATCCAGGCCGTTCTCATGACAGTCTATGCATTCCACCTTGGCGGCGGCATGGGCGTGGGACAAGAGGTCGCTGTCATGGTAGGCGGCCACATAGGGCTCCATCACATGGCAGGGCGAGCATGCCACATCGGGCACCTTTTCTACGGCCTGCATGGCGAAGTGGGCACCAATCAGGCATACGAACAGGCAGGCTATGGAAAAAAGCGGTTTTTTCTTGATGAAATCAAGCACCGGTTTCAATCTTTGCATTGATGACTCCCCCTCATATAGTATCATGTCTGAGTATTTCCGTGCTTCATTGTCTGTGCTTATCATATAATAAACGCAGATTTTTTTCTTCACATGATGATATAAAAATACAGGCTGTATTTTGTTGGTTCTTATGAGGAAGATTTTCCACCCAAAGGGTAAAATCAACAGAGGATATATTATTGCAGGAGTGCCGCCGCTGAAAGATGCGCGAATCGGCGGCTGAGATTGAAACCCGGAGGGATCGGCAATGAGTGAGAATGAAATGAAAAGCGGTATGTCCAGGCGCAGCTTCCTGAAGGCCGGTGCCATGGCCTTTGCCGGTGTGGTGGGAGCTTCCGTCATGACTGGCTGCGGCAATGGCCGCAAGCATATGGCGGAGGACAAGAACAAGAAGGGTGGAGGGAGCGGCCCGGCAGCGGAGCCGTCTTTCCTGAAAGCGCCAGAACCAATCGCTGACAGCCAGATCAAGGAAACCGTCAGTGCAGATATCGTGGTAGTGGGCGGCGGCATGGCAGGTCTCTGCGCAGCTATTGCCGCAGCGGAGGAAGGGGCGAAAGTCACCCTGATTGAGAAGACCCAGAGCGTGAATTTCCGCAGCTATGACTACGGCGCTGTCAATGCCAAGGTGCAGCTGGATGGCGGCACTACCATAGATCCGGAGTTCGTCACTACCGAGCTCATGCGCTATGGTTCCTATCGCCCCGACCAGAAGGTGGTGGAGGTCTTCACCCAGCACAGCGGCGAGGTGAATGACTGGCTCATGGGCTTGGCCATGAAGGTCGGCTGCACAGTGAAGCATATCTGGACCAAGGAGGAACTGGTGGCTCCCACCTCCACGCTGCCTACTTTCCCCACGCTGACCTTTGTGCTGGAGCCGCCTCCGGGGGCTGCGGATAAGATGCCCCAGGGCATCTACGGTGGTGCGCCCACCATTGCCATGGGTTACACCCTGCGCACTTCGGCTGAGAATTTGGGGGTGGATATCCGCTACAAGACCCCTGCTGTGCAGTTGGTGCGGAAGGAAAACCAGGGCCGGGTGACGGGGGTCATCGGCCAGGACGAGAACAAGAATTATATCAAATTCAATGCTGCCAAGGCGGTTATACTCTGTGCCGGGGACTATGGCCATGATGAAGAGATGCTGAACTACTACATACCTGAGGCCAAGGAATGCATCAGCAAGATTTCTTATCCCGGCACCTACAATACAGGCGACGGCCAGAAGATGGGCCTTTGGATTGGCGCGGGCATAGATGAATGGCCGCATACAGCCATGTACTTCGACAAGGCTTTTGTGGACGATCCCAAGGAGAACCCTGATGCCCTGACACGCCAGCCCTGGCTGGGAGTGAACCTCAAGGGCGAGCGCTTCGGCAATGAGGATTTGCCCTTTGGCTATCTGGTGAACCAGGTGCGCCAGCAGCCTGGCAAGTGCAAGTGGAATATCTGGGATTCCAAGTGGCCGGAAGAAGCACCTGCCTTCCATCAGACGGCCTGCAAGGAAATGAAATTCCACCACAATCCGGAGGACATCAAGCGCTATATCGAAAAGGGCCTGGTGAAGCAGGCGGGCAGCCTTGACGAGCTGGCAGAGGTGACGAAGCTCCCCGCAGATACTCTCAAGAAGACCATCGAGCGTTACAATGAGCTGGCCCGCAAGGGAGTGGACGAGGATTACTTCAAGAAGCCTCTCTTCATGACCACCATAGAGAAGCCTCCTTTCTTCGCCTGCAAGATGGGTTCTTCCATGCTGGTCACCCTGGGGGGACTGACCATCAATGACAAGATGCAGGTGCTGGACAAGGAAAAGAATGTCATCCCCGGCCTCTACGCCGCCGGCAACAACTCCGGCTCCTTCTATGGCAACGATTATCCCACGGTCATACCGGGCAACAGCCATGGCCGCGCCCAGACCTTTGGCTACACAGCCGGGAAGAATGCGGCCAAGGAAACGGTTTGAAGCGTTACTGCTTCAGTGCCGCATATTCCTGGCGGAGCCATTCCAGCCGTTGCTTTTCCCTCAGGATGGCCTGTTGGAGGATGCAGCGGTGGCCGTAATGCTCCTGTCTGGCTGCTTCCTCTGCGAAGAGCAGCTGCCAGCGGGCTTGCAGGTATTGGAGTTTTTCCTCGTGGCGGCAGATTTCTTCCTGAAAGAGACGGGGCACCAGCGGGTCTTTGGCTGAATTTATCAGGTATAGTTTCATGGTGAATTCGTCCCTGGTGGGTACCGGGGGATTCAGGGGTTCTTCCATCCAGGCGGACAGCAGCTGCTGTCCGCTTTTTGTTATGCGGTAGAATTTCTTTTCCAGCTTCTTTCCCACCAGCTCTGTATGGGAAGCAATGAAGCCTTCTTCTTCCAGGCGGCGCAGCTCCGGGTAAATCTGGCTGTGGTTGGAGTACCAGAAATCTCCCAGCTCCTCCTCGAACAGCTTCTTGATATCGTAGCCTGCCAGCTCCCTGTGGGCCAGCATGCCCAGGATGATGTATTTCAGCACGTTCTTCTGTGCCATGCAGATCACCTTTCTTT
>CAJOIN010000083.1 GCA_905234515.1 uncultured Selenomonas sp. | reverse complement strand
GGCGTCATGATCCTTGTCAGCCATGGCCGCCAGGGGCACCGTAAGAGCCTTGTAAGTGGAGCCCATGCGCATGGTGATGCCCGTGTAGACCATGGCCTCCAAGAGCCCCGTGCGGTTGTCCACCTCCCACTCCGTGCGGCGCATATCCGCAGGCTCCGACAGAGGGGGCACGATTTCCTTCAGGACGGCCTTGATTTCCGTCCCCTGTCCCTTGTTCCCTGCGCCGTAATCCGTATCGTAAACCTTGCCGGCCAGCTTGCTGTTGGGGAATTTCAGATACCCTGCCTCCCCCAGCTCCAGATGATTGGCCTCAATGTCCTTCATGCTCATGGAAAAGCGCAGCCAGTCAAAATTTCCCACCAGGGCCACCGGGGTGCCGGGCTGCACATAGGAACCCTCCCGCTGATAGATGATCAGCACCTGCCCGTCCACAGGGGAAACCACGTTCAGCCAGTCCTGCTGCACCAGGCACTGGTCACGCTGGGCCTGGGCCTCCCGCAGGGAACCCTGGGCCGCCATGTACTGGGCCTCGGCCTCCTCGTACTTCTCCTTGGATGTAGCCCGGCGTGAGAGCAGCCGCCCCTGGCGCTGGTAGGCATTGTTGGCCTGAGCCAGAGCGGCCTCAGCCCGGCTGATGGCGCTTTCTGCCTGCTGGATGCGCAGGGGGATATTCTCGTTCATCATGGACAAGAGCAGCTGCCCCTTGGCCACCGTGTCGTTCTTGGCGGCATGCCACTGCACAATGCGCCCCTCCGTAAGGGCCACTGCATCCGCGATGCTGTCGCTGGAAAAGCGCAGAGCATCCAGCTCCACCGTAGGCGCAAAATCCCGCACCTCCGCCCGGGCCGCCGTCAGCTCCACCGCCTGGCTGTCCATGCGCCTTGCTATCTTATTCTCATCGCTATAGTTAAGCCAGGCCCCCCACACCACAATAGCCACCGCCAGCAGGAGGATAATGACAATACCCAGGCTGAATATCTTTTTCATATCCCAAAGCTCCTTAAGGTTCCCTAATATTTTCCCATGAAATGGCGACACTTTACATACTGCATATTCTACACGCGGACCTTATCCTCCTGCAAAACAAGCAAAAACGCCTTCCCTAAAGAAGGCGGTCGCAAGATATCTCTTTGTAGCTCAAAACATGTATTCCCTCTCAGATGGACAATGTCAGGGTGTTGAAGCCGTGATAGCTGCGGTAGAAGAGGTTGGCAGCGTGGCTTTTCACCAGGTGCAGGCCCAGGGCGCGGGTGTCCCGGGCGGCTTCTGCCAGGCCCTGGGGCTGGCGGGATAGGGCTTCCCTGGCCAGCTGGAAGGGGTCGAACTCCTCCCCGTCATCCCGGAAGTGAAGCTCGAAGATGCCGTCCTCCCTGGCAATGAGGGTGAGCTGCACCAGCACCGCTTCCGACTTCCCCTGGAGGCGGCTGCTTTCCTCTTCGCAGATTTCCTCCAGGGCCAGCCGCAGGAGGTAGCGCTTCTTTTCATCAGCGCCCCAACGGACAGCGAAAGCCTCCATGGACTCCAGCTGCTCCGTCACCGCCTCCACATGGCCCAGGAAGGAGGCGCTGTAGACACGCTCGGCAGGGATGGTCCTGCGCTCCCCCCGCCGCCGGTGGTAAAACCAAAGCACCGCCAAAGTCACCAGTTCTCCCAGAGGATAGACGAACCAGAAGGTGTAGAATCCCCAATGGGCCAGCAGGAAAAGCAAGGGCAGGCTGGCGCCGATGCGCCGCATGAAGACCACCAGGAAGGCACCTTTTTCATCCTCCTCGGACTGGAGGTAGTTCTGCAGCAGCAGGCACACCCCCATGAAGATGGTGCCGATGCAGAAGACCCGGGCCGCATAGTAGGCCTTGCCCACATCATCAATATCTTCCATGCCAAAGAGCAGGTCCAGCACCTGTGGCCAGGCCACCACGCCCAGGGTAGCCACTACGCCCATGGCCAGAGAGTAGATAAGGCAGTAGCGGAAGACACGGTGCAGCTCGGTGAAATTGCACTCGGCAAAGAAGGTAGAAAAGAGGGGCTGGGCCGTCTTGCCAATGAACTCGAACAGGAAGATGAATAGCAGGGAGAGGTTTTCGATGATATTGAACACCGCTACCCCCTCAGTGCCCGCCAGCTCCCGCATGAGATGGATAGCAACAAGAGTGAAAATGGCATCGAAGATGTACTCTGAGGAGGTGGCGAACCCCAGCCGCAGGCCCTTGAAAGCCTCCTGAAAGCTGGCAGCCCTGCCCCGCACCCGCAGCTGCCCCTTCCCCAGGCAGAGATAGCCCATGGCTATGGCAAAGGTGCCTGCGTTGGAAATGAAGAAGCCGAAGCTGCAGCCGGCAATGCCCCAGTCAAAGACCAGCAGAAGCAGGGCGCTGATGGCTAGATTGGCCACGCCGCTGACACTCTGCAGGGTAATGGACAAGGTGTCGGCATTGTCGTTTCTCAGATAGGCAGTCACCAGCTCCATGAGGATTTCAAAGGGAATCCCCAGCAGGATGTAGGTGATGTAGCTCTTGGTCAGCCGGTAGACCTCCCCGTCCTCCGGGGAGGTGCCCAGGGCTGCCAGCACTCCATCTTCAAACAGCAGCCCGGCTGCTGCCACCCCGAAGCCGATGACGGCGGCCAGTCGCAGGAAGAAGCGGAAGATGGAAAGGGCCTCCTCCTTTTTCCCCTCGTTCATGAGGTTGGCAAAGACTACCGCGCCTCCCATGGACAGGCCAAAGACGAAGAAGGTAGCCAGCAGGAAGAGCGGGGAGGCAAAGCCCACGGCCGCCAATCCCTCCATGCCGATGGCGTGGCCCACCAAGATGGTGTCCCCCATTTCCGCCAGGGCCAGGCCGATGGCCGCCAGGGGGGCAGGCAGCACCGCCCCCAGAAACATCTTGCGGGTGAAGTAAGCGTGATCCACTTTTTCCTTTGAACTCAAGGGAAAACCTCCTTGTCAGCCCAGCTCCTTTATGATATCCGCAGGTTTCTTCCCTGCTGCCAAGCCCTCTATGACACGGGCGTAGTTCCGCAGGAAGTTCTCTACATACTTCTCACTGTACTCCCGGGTGTTGTAGGTCAGGTTCACATAGAAATCGTCGCTGCGGCGATGGACGAAGAAGTCGAAATTCTCCTCCTCAAAGTCCTCGATTTCCTCATATTCCGCCCGGCCTCCGCAGAAGTCGAAGCCCGTATCCATGTCCTCCCCCTGATAGGAGAAAGCCACAATCAGGGGCACCGGGTCGCCTTCGTAGAGGGCGTGACGGCGGCAGAGCAGGACGTTTTCCTGGGTCTTGCGGACAAAGTCCCCCGCCCCCATATTTTCGTCCCAACCCACGCAGAGGGGATAGTGGCGGTAGATGGCCCCCATGGTGCGCTCATAGCGAATGTCGTCCCGGCCGTTGTAGATGGTGAGCACCACCCCGGCCTGTTCCCCGTTGTTGCGGCCCTGCAGCAGGCCGAAGGCGGCCGCAGTCAAGGTACCGTCTGTGATGCCCTGGGCCTTGGTGAAAGCATCCACCGCTGCCAGGTCCACATGGACGGGCACGAAGATATCCTTGGTTTCGTTCTCACCCTTGGGGTCCAGGTCCCCGGGCATTTCGCTGAGGCGGCTGGTGAAGGAGCGGACAAAATCCTGGTTCCACTGCTGTTCCTTTTTATAAGCCTCGGTGCCCAGCTTAGCCTCTATCTCGTCGTAGTAGTCAAAGATGCTGTACTCTTCAGGCTCTATCTCCTCCCCACGGTAGGCAGCATCAATATCCTGCAGGAAAATCTCAATGGAATCCCCGTCGATGATGGGATGGAGAATATCAAAGTAGAACATCTTGGCCAGGCTGCCATCCTCCTCCCTGATAGCAAAGAGGCGGGTGACAAACATGCGGGTATCGGGCTTATTCATGCTCTGACGCAGCTTCGGCTTCAAAGCCTCATATTCTGCCCGTGACACCTCCTCCACGGCGGGGCGCAGGCCCTGCAGGTCTCCCTGCTTCCAGCGCAGCTCGCCCCCTGCCGCCTCTGTGAGCCTGGCATCCACGGCAGGGTGGGCCAGGAACACCTTTTCGATGGCAGCGGCCAGCTGCTGCAAGTCAGTGGCCTCAGACAGGGTTATGTAGGCATCGCAATGAAGGCCGTAGCCCTCCTCCAGGGAGTTGCCCCAATCGTAGTGCAGCTCCTGCAGGGGACCAAAGAAATGGCTGTCCTTCTTCTCCCCGGCGGCCTGCTGGCTTCGCTCTGCCAGCAGGGCGGCAATGCCGGCAGGGGTCTTGCCCTCATAGATAAGGTTGAAATTCAGCTTCAGCTCCCGGCACTCGGACAGGAGCCGCACAATGCTCAGGCTGTCGCCACCTGCCTCAAAGAAGTCCTCCTCAGCGCTGGCCCGTTCCAGCCCCAGGGCGGCGGCAAAGCCTTTGCACAGCTCCGCCTCGATGTCATTCTTAGGAGCCACATATGTTTCGGAACTGCCCCGCAGCTCCGGCACAGGCAGGGCTTTCTTGTTCAGCTTGCCGTTCTGGTTCCGGGGGATGGCATCAAGCTGCACGATAGCTGCCGGCACCATGTAAGGAGGCTTCCTCTCCCGGATGAAGTCGGCCAGGGCCTCCTGGTCGATGGGCTCCTGGGACACCACATAGGCGGCGATGAACTTGCCTCCTGCAGGATTGTCCCAGGCCGCCACAGCGGCATTCTCCACCGGGGGGAAGTCGTGGATGACCCCCTCCACCTCGGAAAGCTCCACCCGGAAGCCACGTATCTTCACCAGACCGTCCCGGCGACCCACGAACTGGATATTGCCATCAGCCAGATACCGCACCACGTCCCCAGTGCGATAGGCGGTGGCATAGTCCGGGTCAGTGGAGAAGGGATTGGGCACGAAGACCTCTCTTGTCTTTTCCGGGCGGTTCAGGTAGCCTCCCGCCACCTGGGGCCCGGCTATCCAAAGCTCGCCCATAGCCCCCGGCGGCACCCGGCGGCCATAAGTATCCACTATGTAAATGTCAGTATTGTCATTTGGTGTGCCGATGGGTATATCGGCCTCGTATTTGGTCACATCGTAGCAGGTGACGGATACGGTAGCCTCCGTGGGGCCATACTCATTGGCCATGATGTAAGGATAGACAGGCTCGAAAGACACCAGCTTCTCCCCGCCCACCACGATGTAGCGGAGACTGGGGCAGTCCATGGTCAGGGCAAACTGACGCCCCACCTGGCTGGGCAGGTCGGCGATGGAGATGCCGTGGCGCCGGATGATGTCTGCCAGGGCAGGCAGGTCCAGCTTCTTTTCCTCAGGGACTACCACCACAGTACCACCCACCGTCAGGATGGGATACATGTCCGCCAGGGAGCCGTCAAAGCCATAGCTGTTGTAGCAGGTGACCTTAGTCTCCGGCGTAGGCCCAAAGTACCTGCGGTACCAGGCGGCATAGCACATGATATTGCTGTGCAGGAGGCGCACGCCTTTGGGCACACCGGTGGTGCCGGAGGTGTAGATAAGCATGAAGAGATCCTCAGGCCGGGGTGCCTCCAGAGCCTTTATATCCACCTCTGTGGCAGGTGGCAGCTGCGCCAGCTCGGAAATAAGCAGCACATCCCCCTGATAATCAGGGAAGTTTTTCAGCCGCTCTTTCAGCTCATCTGCCACGATGATGACCTTGGCCTCTGCATCCTTGGCCATGAAGGCCAGACGCTCGTCGGGATAGTTGGGGTCCAAGGGCTCGTAGGCGCAGCCCGCCTTCAGCACCCCCAGGGACACGATGACCATGTACTCGGAGCGGGGGATGAACACCGATACCGTGTCCCCCCGGCCCAGATCCTGGCCGGCCAGGAAAGCGGCCAGCCGGTCCGACATCTCCTCCACCTGTCCATAGGTGTAGGCACGCTCCTCATAGATGACCGCCGTCTGCTCCGGTTGCTCAGCAGCTCTTTGGCGGAAAAGCTCCACCACGGTGGTCTTGCGGTCATAGTCACGGGCGTTGTCATTGAAGCTGTCCAGCAGCTGCAGGGTCTCCGGGCAGGTGACCCCCACCTTGTCCAGAGAGGGCGCCTCTGTCAGGCTCCCGAGTATTTCCCGCCAGGCCAGCAGCATTTCCCTGACCAGTTCCCGACTGTATTGTCCCTCCCGGTAGCAGATAGCCAGCTCCTCTCCCCAGGCGCCGAAACCCAGGGCATAGTTCTCCCCCGGCTCCCAGCCTGGCTCTGCCGCGGGACAGAGGACCATGCCACGTCCCTGCTCCCAGCCCAGAAGCTCTCCTATTTCTCCCTCCTGCCAGTCAAAATCATCGGCCTCCTGCAGCCAGTCCTTCACCCGGGCCAGGAAAGCGTCAGGGGCCGCCGGCATGTATACGCCCGATTCCGCAAGACCCGTGATCGCCAACATCCGCTGGCACAGCGATCCGTCAAAACCGAGATAGTGCAGCACCCAGTCCCCGCCCAGACTGTGATAGCCATGCCGGATATGAGGCGCGAGCACCGCGATCTGCCCCGGCCTCAGTACCGCCCGGCTGCCATCCATAAAGAACTCCCCGCTGCCGGATACGCCGTAGAAGAGCTGCCAGACCGGAAACCCCTGCGGGCGTCGGATCGGCTCCTGCAAATGGTCGATTCCCACGCTGCGCAGCAGCAATGGTATCCGCTCCCATTGCCGTTTGTTTACGCGTATCGAATAGCGCATGATATCGCTCCTCCCGGATCTTAATATCTTTATATGATTATTAATATATTAAGATTGCCCGTGTACATTTGTCAAGTTACAATAGAACCGGACAAACAAAAGAGATCCGACCCCCGGCAGGTTTTTTATCGCTTCATCGCAAAGGAAATCCTGTTCCCCGGCTTCGGATCTTTTCGTTTTCGCACATAAAATATGAAAGGAGCATTCCCATGAGCACTCCAATTGTCAGGCCCGATGAAAAGGGCATCCCCACTCTCTATGTCCATGACCGTCCCTTTTTCATGAGAAGCGGGGAGATCCACAATTCCAATGCCTCTGATCCCAAATATTTGGAAGAAAAGCTCTGGCCGGCCCTGCGCGGCCTGAACATGAACGCGGTGATCCTCCCTATATACTGGGAGCAGATCGAGCCTGAGGAAGGCCGGTATGACTTCTCCCTGTTGGAGACTGTCGTGGCCTCGGCCCGGCGCGAGGGGCTGAAGCTCTGCTTTTTGTGGTTCGGTCTCTGGAAAAACGCCGAATCCATGTACGTACCCGCCTGGGTAAAAAAAGACACCGAG
>CAJOIN010000082.1 GCA_905234515.1 uncultured Selenomonas sp. | reverse complement strand
AAATAGTATCGGATGCCCACGCTGAAGATATTGCCGCCGCAGTCAAGGTATTCAAAGGTATTGGCCACATAGAGGAATTCGTCGCAAAGGGGGGCAATGGGGGCGTCCTTGGCCCGGGACAGGAGGATGGTAGGGACCCGTCGTTCTTTCAGTATTTTGGCGGTGCGCATGAGACGCTGGTTTTCCCCGGAGCGGCTGATGATGATGGCCAGATGGCTCTTGTCCGCAATGAGGGCCTGGGAAAACTGGCTGTTCATGGAATTGTGGGCCACGGTGTTTTTCTTCACCTGCAGCAGGTTGTAGACTGCCGTTTCTGCCAGGGCAAAGTTCTGGTCATAGGCGTAGATGTCGATGACGGCGGCCTTATCCATCATATTTGCTATGCGTTCCAGCTGTTCCATGTCCATTTCATTGCGGGTTTCCTCGATGGCCTCGATTTCCAGGGCCGCCATCTTCCGCACGATATCCCGGACGGAGTCCTTGTCGGTTATGGGGCGCCGCATGATGGCAGATACGGAACTGTCCTGCACCGCTCGGCTCATCTCGCTCATAAAACGTATCTTGAACTCGTTGTAACCTTTCAGGCCAAACTTTTGGCAAAGCCGGAACACCGCCGCCGGGCTGGTAAAGGTGCGCTCCGCCAGTTCCCGGATGGAGAGACTGCCAATTTCCTGGGGATTTTTCAGCATATAGTCAATGACGGACTGCTCAGTGGGGGAGAAACGCTCCGCCTCCTGCATGGCCTTCAATATCCTCATGGTTGGGCCTCCTTGTGTTTTCTGATATATAAAAAAGGGACATCCTGCCGAATGTCTCATTTCAAAAGTACCGGTTTACTGGTACATTATCTTTAGCTTGGTGGAGACGAAGGGGATTGAACCCTCGACCCTCAGATTGCGAACCTGATGCTCTCCCAGCTGAGCTACGTCCCCACGTGCAGTGCACGGGTATTATTTTAGCACCCTGGTGGTGTCATGACAAGGCTTTTTGCTGTGAAGGGTGATTTTTCTAAATCTTTTGTTTGAATAAGGGCATCATTATATGGTAAAATTTTCTTAAAGGATTGAGGCTTCATCTTAGGGAAAGGGCGTGTGGAAGATGTCAGAGATGAGCATACCCTCGGGGATGGGATATGGCTCCCCTTATGGCAGCTATGGCAATTACAGCGGATATAACGGCTACGATGGGACCGGCGCCACTGGCGGGGCAGGAGGCAAGTCGACTCCCGGTGAGTGCGAGACCTGCAAGCGTCGGAAATATCAGGACGGTTCCAATGAAATGGTGTCTTTCAAGGCGGCGGGACATATCGACCCTAATAATGCCGCTTCGGTGGTCATGAGCCACGAGCAGGAGCATGTGTCCAACGCCTATCAAAAGGCAGATCTGGAAGGCGGCGAGGTAGTCCGCGCCAGCGTCCAGCTCAAGACTGCCATCTGTCCCGAATGTGGCAGAACTTACATTTCCGGCGGTGAAACCAGCACCCAGATACGCTACGTAAACGAAGAAAACCCCTATCAACAGGAGATGAAGGCTTCGGATGCAAGCAAATACCGTGGCGCTAACGTGGATATTGCGGCATGAGGTCAGCAGAATATGCAGGTTGTTACTATAGCCTTCCCATTTGGGAGGGCTTTTCAAATATGCCCATGAGGTGTAAACAAATTTTTTTCTAAAGCAGGAAAAACACCCTTTTATAGCGAATGATTCAACATCCCCCTAAGGGGCTTCTTTTGGCCTTTTGTGGGGCAGTGGCAACACCTGGTGGCTATGATAACATAAGTAAAAATTATGCAAGTAATCTTTTTGCATTATCTATAGCTATTTTGAAATTTTCAGTGTATAATGGAAATAATGTGTCTTATGTTGCCATGGCAACGTGTTAAAAACAGGGTCTCTTTAATCTGATTTGAGCCATCGGTGTGGGGATCTAGCTTTTTTTAATAAGGAGGTAACAAAGTGGACAAAAGGGAGAGTTTGTGGGATTTATATCTCAGAAAAGGCATGAGCCGCCGCAGCTTCCTGAAAGCCTGCGTGGCGCTCACCACCCTGATGGGCCTGACCACGGACCAGGTATCGAAGGTGGTGGAGGCTGCCGAAACGAAGCCGCTTCCTGTGGTGGTCTGGATTCATGGCCACGAATGCACGGGGTGTGATGAGTCCTTCATCCGCTCGGCGGCGCCTCTGGCCAGCGATGTGGTGCTGTCCCAGATTGACCTGGAGTACGACCATCTGCTTTCGGCAGCTTGCGGCGAGCCCTTCGAGCGTCATTTGGATGAAATCATTCAGAAGTACAAGGGCCAGTATATCCTGGCCGTGGAGGGCGCGGCCTGCACCAAGGACAACGGTGTTTACTGCATGTCCGGCGGCCACACTTTCACCCATCTCTTGAAAAAGGCCAGCGCCAATGCTGCCGCTGTGGTGGCTTATGGCACCTGCTCCGCCTATGGCGGTATCCAGGCGGCGAAACCCAACCCCACCGGTTCCTCCGGCATCGAGCCTTTCTGCGGCTCCACGCCGGTGGTAAAGGTGCCGGGCTGCCCGCCTATCCCGGAGGTCATGACCGGCGTCATCATGCACGTGGCCATGTTTGGCACTATTCCTCCCCTTGATGGCGAGGGCCGTCCCAAGCAGTTCTATGGCAACCGTATCCATGATACCTGCTACCGCCGTCCCTTCTTCGATGCAGCCATGTTCGCTGACTCCTATGATGATGCGGGAGCCAAGGCTGGCTGGTGCCTCTACAAGCTGGGCTGCCGCGGTCCTGAGACTTACAACTCCTGCGGCAATATCCGCTGGTTCGAGGGCCTTTCCTATCCCATCCAGTCCGGCGCTGCCTGCATCGGCTGCTCCAATGCCACTTTCTGGGACGACGGCCCCTTCAGCGAGAGGCTGCCTAAGTATGGCAAGCTGGGCAATGCGGACAAGATTGGCGCTGCCATGGGTGCAGCAGCCGTGGTGGGCGTCGCTGCCCATGCCGCAGCTTCTGTGGTACAGAAGAGCAAGCGTGAAGCGGCCGAGGCCGAGAAGAAAGAGAGCAGGTGAGAGTGAATGAAACGTGTAGTTGTAGATCCTATTACTCGTATAGAAGGCCATCTCCGTGTGGAGGTCAACGTAGATGAGGGCAGCGGCAAGGTAACAGACGCCCTTTCTTCCGGTACTGCCTGGCGTGGCCTGGAATTGGTCATGAAAGATCGTGACCCCCGTGATGCCTGGGCTTATATCCAGCGCATCTGCGGCGTGTGCACCACGGCCCATGCAGTCTGCTCCGTTCGCGCGGTGGAGGATGCTTTGGGCATCCAGATTCCCCGCAATGCCAACTATATCCGCAATATCATGGCCGCAACGCTTACGGTGCAGGATCATATTGTGCATTTCTATCACCTCCATGCCCTTGACTGGGTAAGCCCGGTGGAGGCCCTGGCGGCTAACCCGGAGGCTACGGCTGCCCTGCAGAATACTTTGCTGCAGACCTACAAGCTGCCCTTCCGCATGCCCGGCGGCGGCTACCAGAGCGAGGCTTACGAGCATGACTTCCCCGCAGCTACGCCCCAGTACTTCCAGCAGATTCAGGCTAAGGTAAAGTCCATTGTGGACAGCGGCCAGCTGGGTATCTTCGCAGCTCAGTGGTGGGATCATCCGGATTACAAGCTGCTGCCTCCCGAGGTACATCTCCTGGCGGTGGCCCATTATCTGGAAATGCTGGACAAGCAGCGTGAGCTGGTGACCCCCCATGTGGTCTTTGGCGGCAAGAACCCCCATCCCCACTATGTGGTAGGCGGCATGCCCTGCTCCATTTCCCTGGATGACGGCAACGCTCCCGTGAACGCCGCCCGTCTGGCGGTGGTGGACCGCGCTATCAACATGGCTCGTACCCTGGCCAACAACTACTACCTGCCGGACCTTTTGGCCATCGGCACCATCTATGTGAAGGCCGGCAAAGTGGACGGCGGCGGCCTGGCCAAGACCCGCGTCCTCAGCTTCGGTTCCTATCCTCAGGAAACTTACAGCGGCACCAGCAACGGCGGCTATTTCGAGGGCCTCCTCATTCGCTCCAACGGCGTGGTGGAGGATTTCGGCGCAGGTGTGGCAAATGCCAAGTTCTTTGAGGTGGCGGCAGAAGACCTCACCACTCCCGATACCATCACCGAGGGCGTGGAGCACGCCTGGTATGAGTATCCCGAGGCAGAAGGACAGGACCTCCATCCCTGGGAGGGTGTCACCAAGGCCAAGTACACCGGCCCGAAGGAGGGCACCGACACCGAGTGGAAGACTCTGGACGAAATGGGCAAGTATTCCTGGCTCAAGACTCCCAAGTGGAAGGGCAAGGTCTGCGAAGTTGGCCCCCTGGCCAAGTACATCATCATCTACACCAAGGCTAAGAAGGGCCTCTTAGGGGAGCTCACCTGGGCCGAGAAGATGATGGTGGACCAGATTGAGGCCGTTTCCCAGGTACTGGGTCTGGCTCCGGAGGTCTGGATGCCCACTATGGTGGGACGCACCGCTTGCCGCGGCCTCGATGCCCAGGTGGCTGCGGAAATCAACAAGTTCTTCTTTGACAAGCTCATTACTAATATCAAGGCCGGGGATACCCAGGTGGCCAATATGGAGAAGTGGGACCCCGAGCGGTGGCCGAAGGAATGCAAGGGTGTGGGCCTCTACGATGCGCCCCGTGGGGCTCTCTCCCACTGGATTCACATCAAGGATGGCAAGACCGAGAACTACCAGTGCATAGTGCCCACCACCTGGAACTCCTGCCCCCGCGACAGCAAGGCCGGCCAGGGCGCCTATGAGCTGGCCATGATGGACACTCATGTGGCTATCCCGGATAAACCCTTGGAGATTGCCAAGGTCATCCGCTCCTTCGACCCCTGCATGGCTTGCGCTACCCACATGTACAACAGCAAGGGCGAGCGCATCGCCACCGTGACCACAGATCCTTATTCCGGCACCAAAGTCGAGAATTAAGCTGCTTGACGAGATAAGACCGGAGAAAGGAGTTGTGACATGAAAGAAGTAAAGCGCAAAGAGTTCTATGTGTTCAGTCCCTTCTTGCGCATATTCCATTGGATCATGGTCGTCATGATCATAGTCCTCTTCTGCACGGGCATTATTATTGCTACGCCCATGCAGTCCATCAATCTGGAGCCCACCTACTCCGTGACTTACGTGGATTTGGTGAGGGACATCCACTTTGTGGCCGCTTTCCTCTTTGCAGCCTCCTTTGTGCTGAGGATTTACGGCTTTATCATCAACAAGGGCGACAGGCTCTTCCCGCATTTCTGGAAAGGTTATTTCTACCGCCAGACTGTGGAAGTGGCCCTCCACTACATGTTCCTGAAGTTCGAGCATTCCTCCTTCCTGAGGAATCCTCTGGCCCGTGGCTCCTATGCCTTCCTCTATGTGCTGGTAGCCATTGAGTTCATCACCGGCTTTGCCATGTACTACATGGTGAACCCCAACAGTCTGCTGGGCACCATGAGCAACTGGGTGCTGGTGGTCTGCGGAGGCGAGATGATGGTGCACATCATCCATCACTATGTGGCCTGGGCCATCATCCTCTTTGCGGTGGGCCATCTCTACATGGTTATCCGCGCAGAGTTCATGGAAGGCGAGTCCGAAGTCAGCTCCATGTTCTCAGGCTACAAGTTCCTGATTCATGAGCCCAAGGATGCCAGCGACTCCGACCAGAGTGGCGAGAAGCACCTGATTTAATTGCTGGCCCTATGCCCCCCGGGGGGACGCAGGAATTTGCCCATGGTGGTAAAATGGCAATAGTGATTTAGATATTTTTGCAGCAGAGATTGGAGATGGGAACCATGTGCAAAGAATGCGGCTGCGGTGAGGCAAACGGCAACACCAGAATGCAGTTCACCGTCCACGGCTATACGGAGAGCTCGGCCCGCGAGTGCGAAAAGGCTCTCCTGGGACTGCCGGGCGTCATGTACGTCCATATCCACGCCCACGATGGTGAGACCACGGTGGATTATGCCCCTGCCAAGACGAAGCTCAAGGACATCCTCAAGGTGTTTGAGGAAAGAAGCCTGGAAGCTGATATCTAAGGCAGCTGAAAACTAACTCAAGAGGTGAGCGCCTTCCTGCCAGTGTTGGCGGGAAGGCGCTTCTTTCGTTGGGGCAGCGGGAGGGACGCAGATGCACGAAATGGCCATAGCAGAAGGAATATTGGATATAGCCCTGGAATATGCTAAAGAGAATGAAGCAAAGAAAGTAGAAAAGATTGGTCTCCTGATTGGCGAAATGAGCGGGGTGGTCGTAGATTCCCTGAATTTCGGCTTTGAGATGATAGCCAAGGGCACCCCTGCCGAGGGGGCTGAGCTCATCGTCAAGGAAGTGCCCCTTAGGGGACGCTGTACCAAATGCGGGGAAGAAATGCATGTAGAGCATTATGATTTCTGGTGCCCCAAGTGCAGGGACGGCGTGCTGGAGATCATCTCCGGCCGGGAGATGCAGGTGGAATATCTGGAGGTAGAATAGCTGATGGAAATCCAGGTCATGAAGAATATCTTGGGTGAGAACGACAGGGTGGCAGCAGAGAATCAGGCCATGTTTGCCGAGAAAGGCGTCTATGTGCTGAATCTCATGGGCTCTCCGGGGGCAGGGAAGACTTCCCTGCTGGAGAAAACTCTGGAACGCCTTAAGGACAAGGTGAAGATGGCGGTGATTGAAGGAGACCTTTTCACCGGCAAGGATGCGGAGCGCATTGACAGGCTGGGGGTGCCGGTCATCCAGATCAACACCGCCGGCGGCTGCCATCTGGATGCGCCTATGGTGCAGAAGGTGGCAAAGAAGCTGGATTTGGACAGCCTTGAGCTTTTGATTGTGGAGAATGTGGGCAATCTGGTTTGCCCTGCCGAGTTTGCGGTAGGGGAGAATGAGAAGGCTGTGGTGCTTTCTATTACGGAAGGCGCGGATAAGCCTATGAAGTATCCGCTGATTTTTAAGGAGTCTGCTATTGCGCTGTTGAATAAGGTGGATCTCTTGCCTTATTGTGATTTTGATATGGAGGGGGCAAAGGAGGATATTGATACTTTGCACCCTGGGATGAAGGTGGTTGAGGTTTCCTGTACTAAGGGAACTGGTCTTGATGAGTGGTGTGAATGGTTGCTCTCGAAGGTTAAGAAGTAACTGGTTGTTAGGTGCGTCTGTTCATTTCTTTGGCGCAAAGAAACGAACCAAAGAAACAGCGGGCTGGCGCCACTTCGGGGCCCGTCCTTGGGCCCCTGGGGTTCGTGGGTTCGATAGTTCGAATGTTCGAGGGTTCGGGAGGTTGGAGGTTTTTATGGCGGAGGAGTTTGGTTTGACTGATGATGAAGTTAAGGCAGAACTTGATAAGGTGCTTCATCAATCCGATATAACAGTATTAGGCATTGGCAATGTGGTGCTTCGGGACGAAGGTTTTGGGGTTCGGGTTGCTGAGTATTTGGACAAGAATTATATTTTCCCTGAGAATGTCCAGATAGTGGACGGCGGGGTTTTGGGTATTGAACTTATGCAGTTTGTTACCGGCACGGAGAAGCTTTTGATTATTGATTCCATCAATGGCGGGGCGGAGCCGGGGCAGACTTTTCGGTTTGCGGGTGATGAGGTGCTGGCTCATTTTCAGGATAAGCTGTCTGCCCATGAGGTGGGCATACAGGATGTGCTGGCGGCCCTGGAGGTTACGGGACGCAAGATTCCTGAGGTGGTAGTGATTGGGGCACAGCCTTTTGATCTGTCTGCCGGGGTGGAATTGTCCGCTGGCATGGCTGGGCTTTTGGAGCCTATGGCGGAGCAGGCGCTGAAGGAGTTGGCTGCCTGGGGCGTGGTGCCTGAGGAGCGCTTCGGGGAGATTGAGCAGGATTTGTCCGTAGTGGCGGAGGAGCTTACCCGTGGCGAAGGGTAAGGCGGCTCTTTGTTAGTGCCGTTTGTTCATTTTCTTTGGCGCAAAGAAAACGAACCAAAAGAAAACGCTGGCTGGCGCCACTTCACGTGGCTTAAGCCAGCGGCGCCCATCCATGGGCGCCAGGGGCTCGGGAGTTCGTGACGGGAGAGTGTTGCGTATGTGTTTAGCAGTTCCTGCTAAGTTGTTGGAAGTACATGATGCACTTGGCAAGGTGGAGCTTTCCGGGGTTACTCGGGAGGTTAGTTTGATGCTTTTGCCGGAGGCTAAGGTGGGGGACCATGTTTTGGTCCATGCTGGCTTTGCCATGCAGATTGTGGACGAGAAGGAATTTGAGGAAACAAATGCCCTGCTGGCAGAAATGCACGGGGGGCCGAGGACGGTGAATGAGCTTGGCAGCTGAACTTAGCCGTGAGGAGCAGCGGAAACTGGCCGGGGAACTGGTGGCTGAAATCGGGCGGCTGGCAGAAAAGACCGGGCGCCACCTGCGCTTTATGGAGGTCTGCGGCACCCATACGGTTTCCATCTTCCGGGCGGGGCTTCGCCAGCTTTTGCCGGAGTCCGTGGAGCTGGTGTCTGGGCCAGGGTGTCCCGTGTGTGTGACTCCTGATGAGTATATGGATAAAGCTATGGCTTACGCTCGCCGGGAGGATGTGATCATCACTACTTTCGGAGATATGCTGAAGGTGCCGGGGACGGAGTCCAGCTTGGGAGAGACCAAGGCCCGGGGGGCGGATATACGCATTGTGTATTCCCCTCTGGACAGCCTGCAGGTGGCAAAGGAAAATCCCGACAAGAAGGTCATCTTCCTGGCGGTTGGCTTCGAGACTACCGCACCTACGGCGGCAGCCACGGTGCTGGCAGCGGAGCAGGCAGGGCTCACGAATCTTTATATGCTCTCTGCCCATAAGCTGGTGCCTCCTGCTCTGCGGCTGTTGATAGACGACCCGGAGGTGCTGGTGGATGGCTTTATACTGCCGGGGCATGTTTCCGTGGTGACGGGGACGGAGGTATTCAAGTTCCTGGAAACTGAATACCATATTCCCGGCGTGGTGACGGGCTTCGAGCCCCTGCAGATCTTGCGTTCCCTTTACCGCCTGACCAAGCAGGTGGCAGAGGGGGAGGCGAAGGTGGAGAACGAATACGGCAGCGTGGTGAAGCCTCAGGGGAATCCCACTTCCATAGCTGTGACTGACAGGGTTTACGAGCCTGTGGCCGCCAAGTGGCGGGGCATTGGGGAAATCCCTGCCTCGGGGCTTAAGATGCGGGAGGCGTACAAGGCCTTTGACATTGAGGAAGTCATGCCCCTGCCTCCTGCTGAGCTGCCCCAGCCGAAGAAAACTGCCTGCCGCTGCGGTGAGGTACTGAAGGGGATGGTAAATCCGCCGGCATGCCCTCTCTTTGGCAAAGCCTGCATTCCCACTCACGCCATCGGCCCCTGCATGGTGTCCGTGGAAGGAGTCTGCGCCGCCTGGTATAAATACGGGAAGGGACTATTTACTTATGGCAATAAATAACGAACACGAATACATTACCCTGGCCCATGGTGCCGGGGGAAAAATCAGCCAGGAACTCATGGAGCAGGTGATCCTGCCGGAGTTTGGCAACCCCATCCTCAATGAGCTGCACGACGGGGCGCGTCTGAGCCTTTCCGGCAAGCTGGCCTTCACCACTGATTCCTATGTGGTGCAGCCGCTCTTTTTCAGTGGCGGCAATATCGGCAAGCTGGCGGTTTGCGGCACGGTGAATGATTTGGCCATGACCGGGGCGGTGCCAAAGTACATCTCTGCCGGGGTGATACTGGAGGAAGGCTTCCCGGTGGAGGACCTGCGTAAGATTGCCCATACCATGAGGGAAATGGCAGAGCTGGCAGGAGTGGCTATCGTCACTGGCGACACCAAGGTGGTGGAGCGGGGCAAGTGCGATGGCATCTACATCAACACCGCCGGTATCGGCGAGCTCATTGAAGGGGTGGAAATCTCACCCAAGAAGGTGCACCCGGGCATGAAGGTGCTGCTCTCAGGCTACCTGGGCGACCATGCGGCCACGGTGCTGGCAGGCCGCCACGGCCTCGAACTGCCTGATACCATCAAGACCGACTGTGCTCCTTTGGCGGGAATGACGCAGGCTTTGCTGAAGGCTGCCCCAAACACCGCAGTGCTGAGGGATCCAACCCGGGGCGGGCTGGCAGCGGTGCTCAATGAGATTGCCAGTGCCAGCAAGTGCGGCATCATCATCGAAGAAGAGGATATTCCCATTCGGGAGGAAGTCCAGGGTGTCTGCGATATGCTGGGGTTCGACCCCCTGTATCTGGCCAACGAGGGCAAGTGCGTAGCCTTCGTGCCTGAGTCGGAGGCCCAGGCGGCACTGGCTGCCATGCAGGAGAGCCCCTACTATCATCGGCACTGTCACTGCCGAAGCTCCGGGGCAGGTGGCCCTGCGCACCGCCATAGGCGGCCTCAGAGTGGTAGATATGCCCCTGGGCAATCTGGTGCCCAGGATTTGCTGAGGCACCTGGGACTTTGGGCGGATTTTGGAGAAAAGTTTATCTTGCATTTTTTACCTGTCCGTTGTAAAATGATACGCGGGGAGCGTATCGTCCTCGTGGGCGATGCGTGGAGGTATAGAGGCTGCAAAAGCGAGGACGTTCGGTTGTCCTCGCTTTTGTGTATCAAAGATTGTTTTTTAAGGAGTTACAGACATCGTATGCTATATGCGCTTATGGGACCCCGGGCGGCCGGGAAGAGCACATTGATAAAAATGGCCATGGATATGGGGGTAAACTATATTACTGCCTATACAACAGAGAAATTGCACGGGCACTCCCGGCGCGGCAGGCTCCTGCGGAAGATGGAGCCCGAGGTGTTCAATGGGGAGCGGTTCTATGTGCAGACCGGTTCCCGGGGTTATCAGTACGGCTGGTACAAGCAGGATGTGTTGGATGCCATGGAGAAGCACCCCACTAACATCATGCTGATTACTGAGGCGGCCATCACTCCCTTCAGGAATCTCTTGCGTCGCAATCTGGTCACCATCTACATCATGAGTGACTACACCACCTTGGTGAGCCGCATGTCGGCGGAAAAGGCCACCCCTGAGAAGATTCAGGAGGAAATGAAGTACGCTGAGGATTACAGGATTTTGGACGGCTGGAAGTACACTGATTATGTCATCAAGAACATGGGCAGCAAGGAAGTGGCTTTCCAGCAGCTTTTGGCCATCATGGGCCTTACCCAGCCATTGCCGGAGAAGGAACTGCGGGAGCAGCTGGGCTAAGAGAATATCAAAAGGGCGAACCCGTCGCAACTGATGGGTTCGCCCTTCTCGTTATCAGGCCAAAGTATGGAACTGGCAGTAGAGGAGCAGCAGCAGGAGCACCGCCAGGTTGCTGCCAGTGAAGGTCAGCAGATAGTAGCCGGGCTTGCTGAAGCGGGTTTGAATGTAGGCCTTGAAGGAAATGACACTGGCCATGGAAGCGATGATGGTGCCCAGGCCACCGATGTTCACCCCCAGGAGAAGGGGCGTGTAGGCACCTGTGTAGCTGGAAAGGAGCACCGTGGCGGGAACATTGCTTAAAAGCTGGCTCAGCAGCAGGGAGACCCAGAACTCGTGGCCTTCCATGAGCTTGGCAGGCCAGCTCTGGAAGAATTCAATCTGGCTGAGGCTGCCTACGCCCATAAAGAGCAAGGCAAAGAGCAGCAGGAGCTTGTAGTCCGCTTTCTTGAAGAGGTGGCGGTCAAGCAGGGCCAGAGCTGGCAGCACCACTGCTGCCAGCAGGTTGAAATCCAGCAGGTGCAGCACGTGGAGCAGGCAGAGGCCAAAGAGCAGCAACAGGATGATGATTCGCCGCCAGGGCAGCGCTTCTTCCTGCTGGGGAGGAAGGGTTACCTCGCTTTTTGGCAGCATGAAGGTGGCCAGGTAGATGGCCAGGCCGCTCAGGGCCACAATGGGGCCGGTGATGGAGAAGAACTCTCCGGGGGCCAGGCCGTAGTGGGTGTAGATGAAAAGGTTTTGGGGATTGCCGATGGGAGTCAGCATGCTGCCCAGGTTGGCGGCGATAGTCTGCCAGCAGACCGTGGGCACAATGAGCCTGATGCGCCGGGCCTCAGTGAAGATCATGATGGCCAGGGGCACAAAGATGATCAAGGCCACGTCGTTGGTGATGAACATGGAGGAGAAATAGCAGCTGAAGATAAAGAAACGCCCCAAGGATCTGCCGGTGGCTGCCCCTTTGAAAAGCCTTTGGAAGATGGCGGCAAAAAAGCCGCTGAGCCGCAGGCCTGCCACAATGCACATGAGGAACAGCAGCAGTCCCAGCAGGGGGATATTGAGCCGAGCCATTATCTCACTAGCAGAGGGCGGCGCCATAATGCCTGCCGCCAGGGCAAAGGCCAGAGCCAGGCTCAGGTCAGGATTTTTCCGTAATTTTTCGCAGATGAACATGTCTTACTCCTTTGCTTAACACTGATTTGAAAGTATAGCACAAAAGGAGCAAGATTGGTACTGCAAATAAAAGATTATGCCTATTGAGAGATAAAATAAGGCTGGCAGGCCGTAATGGCTTGCCAGCCGATATTTTTATTTGTACTTCGGTTCCGGCAGCAGGAAGGTGGCGGCGGCGCAGGCTGCGGCAATCATGAGGATGACGGTCATCAAGGGGGCAATGCCGTAGATATCTGCGTACCAGCCTAAGGAGGGAACCACCATGCCTCCCAGGCTGAAGGAGAGCCCCAGGGTAACCCCTGAGGCGAAGCCCAGGCTCTTGGCCAGGTAGCTCTGCCCCAGCACCACGAAGGCGGCGTAGGAACCCTGCATGGCAAAGCTCATGGGGATAAGCATGGCGTAGACGCCCCAGATGTTCTGGGTGAGGACAATCACTGCCAGGCAGGGCACCATAAGGCAGGCCCCGTAGCGCACGGTGTTCACATAGCCCTTGCGGTCAGCCAGCCAGCCTCCCGCCAGGGTGGCCACGATGCCGCTGATGGAGATGATGGAAAGGGTGGCGCTGCCCACTGCGTTGCTGGCCCCCAGAGCCTGGATGCAGAAGAGGGGCAGGAAGCTGCTGATGGAGGCGTAGAGGGTGGAGCGGAAGAGAATGACGAGAAAGAGCCGGGCAAAGGCGGGCCAGTCGTTCTCCCTTGGCTGTCCCTGGGGGCCGTTTTGGGGAGCTTCCGTCAGCTGGCGGCTTGATTCCCGCCTGATGGCCGGGGCAGAGAGCGCTACCATGCCTGCCGTAAAGAGGGAGGCAATACCGTAAAAGGCCGTACCCTTCATGCCGAAGCAGGTCACCAGGAAAACTGCCAGCAGGGGGCCCAGGCCGAAGCCGCCGTTGCCTCCCACGCTGAAGATGCTCATGCCCTGGCCTTTTTTACTGCCGGCAATGGCATTCACATTCCGGGCGGCCTCATTGCTAAAGCTGTACAATGGACAGGCATTGGTTTGACGGTGCCCCTCCTTGGACCCTTTGGTGTCCGTCACAAAGCCAGTCAGGCTGAGCCCCAAGCCTGCCATCAGGATGCCCAGCACCATGAACCATTGACGGGAGCCCTTGTCTGCCAGGTGGCCAAAGACCGGCTGGATGATGGAGGAAAAGCAGGAGGAAGCAAACATCAGCCCTGCCACGGAGGTATAGTCCATGCCGTATTCGCTGACGAAGAAGGGCAGCAGGGCAGGCAGGGAGCCGGAATTTATATCCACGCTGAGGTGCCCTGCTGAGAGCATATATAGGTATTTCTTGTTCACGCAGACTCCCTTCGTTAAAAAACAGCTGTGAAGAGCTTCCTCTTCACAGCCGTGTGTAAATATTTGTTTAGAACAGCACCTTGGCAAGGTGGGTGTATTCGGGGTCCAGCTTCTTCTTGTTGGTAACGGCGTCGTGGAGGTTGATGGTCACCACGTGGCCCTTGCTGAAGCCGAAGACGATATCGGACAGGCCGGAAATCAGGGCCAGGGCTGCCTGCTCGCCCAGCTGGCTGGCGCGGACACGGTCGATGACCGTGGGGGAGCCCCCGCGCTGGATGTGGCCCAGCACGGACACACGGGTGTCAATGCCGGTCTTTTCGGCGATGACAGAGCCGATGTCGCTGGCGTTGCCTGCACCCTCTGCCACCACTACCAGGATGTAGCGCTTGCCTGCATCGTAGGCGGCCTTCATATCATCGCAAATCTTTTCCAGGTCGTAGGCTTCCTCGGGGATGAGGATGTACTCAGCGCCGCCGGAGATGCCGGCCACCGTGGCCAGCCAGCCGGAGTTGCGGCCCATGACTTCCAGCACGATGACACGGCGGTGGGCGCTGGCGGTATCGCGGAGCTTGTTGATGGCGTCGATGATGGTATTGGCAGCGGTGTCGCAGCCGATGGTGTAGTCAGAGCCCCAAACGTCATTGTCGATGGTGCCCGGCAGGCCTACGATGGGCAGGCCCGTTTCCTCGGAGAGGAGGGAAGCGCCGCGCAGGGAGCCGTCACCGCCGATGACGCAGAGGCCCTGGATACCGCGGTCCACCAGGTGCTGGTAGCCCATCATGCGGCCCTCGGGGGTCTTCCAGCGTTTGCAACGGGCAGTGCCCAGGAAGGTGCCGCCCCGCTGGATGATGTCGCCCACATCCTTGGACTCCATCTTGTACATATCCTCTTCCAGCAGGCCATGGTAGCCGTTGTTGATGCCCCAGACCTCGACGCCCTCGTAGAGCGCGGTGCGTACTACGGCACGGGCGGCCGCGTTCATGCCCGGGCTGTCGCCGCCGCTGGTCATTACTGCAATACTCTTCAGCATTGATGAATCCCCCTCAAATCATATAGAAAACTTCTCTTGTCAAATGCTTAGTTGTAAGAATCTCAGCAACTTTATCATAACATAAATTTTGTGGATTTTGAATAAAAAATTAGCAATACGCCCCTTTCGGTCAAAGTATTGACAAGTAAAGGGGCGCATGATAGATTTTTAGTATCAGCTGTGTGACTGACGGTAGGGGAATACCCCAGGGGAGCACAGTGCAGATTGGCCGACCGTCTGGGCATAGCCTGGATTCGTGTCGGCTTTTTTATTATGAAATCTTAGTGAAGCAAGCCCGTAAGCGACGCTCTGCGTAGCAGAGCTAGTCCCTTTAGGGAGGCGCAGATGAACTCAGATTTCGTGTAAGGGCGTAGTGCAAAGGAGAGAGTTATGGCAAATTCTATGGAACTGAAATATGGCTGCAATCCTAATCAGAAACCTGCCCGGGTTTTTATGGAGAGCGGAAAGCTGCCCTTTGAGGTTTTGAATGGCCGTCCCGGGTATATCAACCTTTTGGACGCCTTGAACAGCTGGCAGCTGGTGCGGGAGCTCAAGGAGGCCACAGGCCTGCCTGCCGCTGCTTCCTTCAAGCACGTGAGTCCTGCGGGGGCGGCTGTGGCGGTGCCTCTTTCCCCTGAGCTGGAGAAGGCTTACTTTGTGGAGGGCGTGGAGCTGAGCCCCGTGGCTACGGCCTATATCCGCGCCCGCGGCGCTGACCGCATGTCCTCCTACGGCGACTTTGTGGCCCTGTCCGACGAGTGCGATGCCCAGACTGCTTCCTTCCTGAAGCGTGAGGTGTCAGACGGCATTATTGCTCCTTCCTATTCTCTGGAGGCTTTGGAAATCCTGAAGTCCAAGCGCAAGGGCACCTATCTGGTGCTGCAGATGGATGTGAACTATAAGCCTGAGCCTGTGGAGCGCAAGCAGGTCTTTGGGGTGACCTTTGAGCAGGGCAGAAATGAGGTAAAGCTCACCTCAGAGTGCCTCTCCGAGCGTCCCACCAAGAACAAGGAAATCCCCGAGGGAGCAGAGCGTGACCTGCTGATTGCCCTGATTACCCTTAAATACACCCAGTCCAACTCTGTCTGCTATGCCAAGGACG
>CAJOIN010000081.1 GCA_905234515.1 uncultured Selenomonas sp. | reverse complement strand
TGTCCGTGCAGATTGGCGCCCAGTTCCTGGAAAGCCGCTATGGTGGCGCCGGGGTGCTGTTGGGGGGCGTCAGCGGCGTGGCCCCGGGACATGTGGTCATCATCGGCGGTGGCGTGGTAGGCACCAATGCTGCCAAGGTGGCTGTGGGCCTGGGTGCCCGGGTGACGGTGATTGACCTTTCCATCGAGCGCTTGCGCTATCTTGATGATGTCTTTGGGGGCCGGGTGGCCACAGTGATGTCCAACAGCTATAATATCGCTGAATGGGTGGCAAAAGCAGACCTCCTGATAGGTGCGGTGCTGGTGCCCGGGGCCAAGACTCCCCAGCTAGTGACGGAGGACATGGTGAAGACCATGAGGAAGGGCTCGGTCATCGTGGATGTGGCCATCGACCAGGGGGGCAGCATAGCCACCTGCGACAGGGTCACCACCCATGCGAAGCCCACCTTCACCAAGCACGGGGTGGTCCACTACTCCGTGGCCAATATCCCCGGGGCCGTGTCCCGCACCTCCACCCTGGCCCTGACCAACGCTACCTTGCCTTATGCCCTGAAGATTGCGAACAAGGGCTGGCAGGCAGCCTGCCGGGAGGATAAGGGCCTGGCAGAAGGGCTGAACACCGTGGCCGGCAAACTGACCAACCGTCCCGTGGCGGAGGCTTTGGGCCTGAAGTTCACCCCGGCCATGTAAGCTTCATGAGGGCAAGTTCTGCAAATGTTGGGTGAAACAAATGTCTTTCGAAGTATACAGTATTTCATCAAAAATGCCTTGACCCAGACCATTTTTGTATAGTATCATAGCAACATAATTTCCGGCACAAGCAAAGGCGCTTGACGGGGGCCAAAGGAGGCTCTCTGTCAGCGCCTTTTTTGGGCCGTGATATACATATAGAAGCGGCAAAGGAGCCGACGGACAGGGGAGATACCCTGCCTGTCGGCTCCTTTTGCCTAAGTGACTGAATGAAATGGGAGGGGTTCTTATGAGTGCGAATCATGCAGGTGTACTTACGGCGAAGGCGCCGGCAGCCCGGGAAGAAAATCTGACACGAGTGCTGAAACCAATTCATCTTTGGGCGCTGGCTGTGGGGCTGGTGATATCCGGCAACTACTTTGGCTGGAGCTACGGCTTTGCCGCTGGCGGTGTCATGGGGCTGGCTTTGGCCCTGATCCCGGTGACAATTTTCTATGTGACCTTTATCCTGTCCTATTCGGAGCTGGCTACGGCCATCCCCCATGCAGGCGGCCCATCAGCCTATGCCAGGCGGGCTCTGGGGAAGTTCGGCGGCTATGTGAACGGCATCAGTTGTCTCATTGAGTTTGTCTTTGCCCCTCCTGCCATTGCCCTGGCGGTAGGCGGCTACGTCCATGCTCTCATTCCTGCCATTGACCCGCTGGTGGCTACGGTGGCGGCCTTTTTCTTCTTTATCTTCCTGAACTATCTGGGCATGAAGACTTCGGCTGTCTTTGAGCTGACGGTGACGGTCATCGCCTTGGGCGGCCTGATACTCTACTGGCTGTTGGCTGCGCCCCACTTTGAAATGGCCCGGGTCATGGCCGGTCCCATGCTGCCCAACGGCTGGGACGGGGTCATGGCAGCAGTGCCCTTTGCCATCTGGTTCTATCTGGCCATTGAAGGCGGCGCCATGAGCGCTGAGGAGATGGTTGACCCCCAGAGGGATATTCCCAAAGGTTTCCTGAGCGGCATGGCAACCCTGCTGGTGATGGCAGTTTTCACCCTGTTCCTGACGGCAGGCATCGGTGATACTGAGGCAGTGGCGGGAGTGGACTTCCCCTTGCCCATGGCCCTGAGCGCTGTTTATGGTGACGGCTCCCTGCCGGTGCTCCTCATGAGCGGCATTGGCCTCTTCGGCCTGGTGGCTTCCCTCCATGGCATCATCGTGGGCTATTCCCGCCAGACTTATGCCATGGCCCGTACGGGCTACCTGCCCAAGTTCCTTTCCCGTCTTGACCCGAAGCACAAGACTCCTGTCTGGGCGCTGGTGCTGCCCGGGGTGGTGTGCCTCATAGCGGCTCTCACGGGACTGACGGACATGGTCATCACCATTGCCTGCTACGGCTCCGTCATCATGTATCTCACCAGTCTCGTATCTCTCTTTATCTTGCGCCACAGGGAGCCGGAGCTGAAGCGTCCCTTCAAGGTGTCCACCATGGCCATTCCCGCCGTGAGCCTTATCCTGGCGGTGTTCTGCCTGGTGAGCCTGCTGCTGGCTTCCAGTGAAGTGCTGCCCTATGTGGCAGGCATCTACGTGGTGGCGGTGGCTTACTACTTCCTGTACGCCCGCAAGCATATCCGTCCCTTTGAGGAGGAGTTCGGCGTGTTGGATGCTCTGGATGAAAAAGCCTGAGAAAGGCCGGGGGTGATAAGATGTTGCTCAGAACAACCCTGTTTGGGGAAAGATATAATTTCCGTGATGTGAAGGATGTGCTGGCCAAGGCCAATGAGGAAAAGTCAGGGGATATGCTGGCAGGCATCGGGGCGGCCACAGCTGCGGAGCGGGTAGCCGCCAAGGCGGTGCTGGCAGATCTCACGCTTGAGGACTTGCGGAACAATCCCGCCGTGCCCTATGAGGAGGATGATGTGACCAGGGCCGAACAGGATGCAGTGGAGGTGCTTCCCTACCGCAGGATAAAGTCCATGACGGTAGGCCAGTTCCGGGAATTCCTGTTGGCCGCTTCCCCGGAGGAGATAGCTTCTATACGAGGTGGTCTGACTTCGGAGATGGTGGCAGGGGCAGCCAAGCTCATGAGCAATCTGGACCTGGTTTACGCTGCCAAGAAGATGCACGTGGAGGCCACCTGCAACACCACCATAGGCAGGCCCGGCACCCTTTCCACCCGCCTCCAGCCCAATCATGCCACCGATGACCCGGCGGGCATTATGGCCTCGGTGATGGAGGGCATCAGCTACGGGGCAGGGGATGCGGTCATTGGCCTGAACCCTGCCGTGGACAAGCTGGAAAAGGTGGCAGAAATCCTCAGGGAGTTCAAGTCCTTTATGGAGGAATGGCAGCTGCCCACCCAGAACTGCGTGCTGGCCCATGTCACCACCCAGATGAAGATTTTGGAAAAGCAGGCGGCGCCCGTGGACCTGATGTTCCAAAGCCTGGCAGGCTCGGAGATTGCCAATAGGGCTTTCGGCATTGACGTGGCCCTGATGGATGAGGCCTACGCCATCATGAAGGAAAGGAAGAGCTCCAGAGGGGAGAACTTCATGTACTTCGAGACAGGGCAGGGTTCGGAACTGTCCTCTGATGGCCACAATGGTGCTGACCAGGTAGTGATGGAGGCCCGCTGCTACGGCTTTGCCAAGCGTTACAAGCCCTTCTTGGTGAATACGGTGGTGGGCTTCATCGGCCCTGAGTACCTCTATGACGGCCGCCAGATGATCAGGGCGGGGCTGGAAGATCACTTCATGGGGAAGCTCACGGGCCTGCCCATGGGCTGCGACGTTTGCTACACCAACCACATGCGGGCGGACCAGAACGATTTGGAAAATCTGGCAGTGATGCTCACCATGGCAGACTGCAACTACATCATGGGCATCCCCGGCGGGGATGATGTGATGCTCATGTACCAGACCAGCAGTTACCATGACGGGGCAGCCCTGCGCAGCCTCAGCGGCAAGCGCACCATTGCAGAATTTGACAGGCGCATGCAGGAGCTGGGCATCTTTGACGAGACCGGCTGCCTGACAGCCGTGGCAGGTGATCCCTCCATCTTCATGGAAGGCTACCTTGCCAAAAGGAGGAGTGCCGTATGAAGGAAAGCATGGCCAGAGACATATCAAGCGCCGCCATCAAGGAGGCAGTGGGCATAGAGAATCCCGTGAGCCTCGAGATGGTGAAGATGCTCAAGGGCTATACCAATGCCCGGCTGGGCATTGGCAGGGCGGGGGACAGGATGCGCACCGCCTCCCTGCTGAAATTCCGGGCTGACCATGCGGTGGCCCAGGATGCTGTGTGGACACCCATGGAGGAAAAGGTAGTGGATGCCCTGGGCTTCTACAAGATACAGACTTTGGTGCAGGAAAAGGAGGAATACGTCCGCAGGCCCGACCGGGGCAGGCTTATCTCGGAAGAGACCGCAGCAGCCCTGCGGGAGCATTGCAAGCTGGGGGCCGACGTGCAGCTGCTGGCAGCAGACGGACTTAGTGGCTTTGCGGTGAATGCCAATCTTAGGCCCATGTACCACGCCCTGGTGAAAGGCTGCGAGGAGCGGGGCTGGAGCTTTGGCACCCCGGTTTTCATCCGCTATGGCCGGGTGAATGTGGCAGACAAAGTCAGCGAGGCTCTGGAGATTCCCAAGGTCACCATCCTGCTCATCGGCGAGCGGCCGGGGCTGGCCACCGGGGAGAGCATGAGCGTCTATATGGGCTATCAGTCCAGCTCCGCCAAGCCCGAGTCCCATCGCAATGTCATTTCCAACATCTACGCTGAGGGCACGCCCCCGCTGGAGGCTGCGGAGCAGGTGCTGGAACTGGCAGAGCTCTACATGAAGGAAAAGAAGAGCGGCGTGGAATTGAACTACAGCATAGCGTAAGGAGATATTGAAATGGATTTTTCGGAACTTGCCATACCTCCCGGAAGTCTGGGGGTCTTTGAAGGACAGGCCATGAAGCTCATGGCAGCCTGGGGCGGTGAGGATGAAATGCGTCCCTGCCATCTGGTCTTTGTAGCTGACAACGGCATTTTGGAAGAGGGGGTGGGCAAGTATCCTCAGGAAGTCACGACTCTGCTGGCTCAGAACGTGGCAGAGGGCAAGGCGGCGGTGAGCTGCTTCTGCGCCTGCAACAATATTCCCTATGAGGTGATAGATGTAGGACTGGCTTCACAGGAGCCGGTAGGCCGAAACCGCAAGGTGCGCCTTGGCACCCGCAACTTCCTGAAAGAACCTGCCATGACAAAAGAGGAATACGATAAAGCCCATCAGGCGGGCAGGGAGGCTGTGAGAGAAAAAGCCCTGCTGGGCGCCAACGTCTTTTCCTTCGGGGAAGTGGGGCTGGGCAATACCACCACTTCCGCCGCCGTGCTCTGCGCCCTCTCCGGGGTGGCTCCGGAATTTGCCGTAGGCTACGGCGCCAATCCCGGCTGTCATGATGTGCTGCTGAGAAAGCGGCAGGTAGTGGCAGAGGGCATCAGCAAGCACAGGCAGTCGATGAAATCTCATCATGACATCATCCGCTGTGTGGGCGGCTACGACATCGCCGCCCTGTGCGGAGCCATGGAAGAATGTGCCGCGAGAAGCATTCCCTTCTTGTTGGACGGCTTCATCACCGCCGTGGCCTTTGCCTGTGCGGCGAAGAACAATCACCAGGTCAGCCGGGTGGCCCTCTCCTCCCACCTCTCCCGGGAACCGGGCATGAAATATGCGCTGGAAATGGGAGGCCTCAAGGCAGAGGATGTCCCCCTGCAGGCTGGCCTGGCTCTAGGGGAAGGCATCGGCGCTGTCCTGGGGCTGACACTTCTGAAGACTATTCTCTACACCGCCCGGCACATGGGCAGGATGGAGGAAATCATGGGGAAGATGGCGCAAAGCTGCTAAGGAACTGTTCATAAAAGAAAGTCCTGCAAATGTTTCACGTGAAACATCGGCAGGACTTTTACTATGTCTGCCTGCGGGAAGGAAAAAACAGCCCTTCGGAGAATATTTCTAGGAGGAAAGTAGCGGGGGAGGTGAGGATGTGAAGAAGTGGAATCAGTTCAAGCTGCTGGGGGATGGGGACTTCCTGCGGGCTTATGCCAGGGAGCATGACCTTTTCATCTATCCCTATGATTTGCAGACAGGCTCGGATATAGGGCTGTTTGAGAATCTGGAAGCGGCGCGGAAAGAAGAGAAGTATCTTATCTGCGCCATGAAGGATGTGAAGCTTGGCTCGGCTAAGGGAGAAAAGCTTTACAAGATTGCGCCCCAGGGCTTGTATAAGAATGTCTTTGCCTGCAGCGGCGCCAGCTATGAAGAAGCACTGGAGCTCTGGAACAGGAAGATGCAGCAGACGGCTAAGAACCTGCAGAAGCCTATTCCCCGGCGGTTTTTGGCCATGGAAATGGAAGGCATCTTCATCAATGTGCTGGGCTGGGGGCTGTTCGTGCTCATGCTGGGGTTCATACCCTTTGTATATGAGTTCCTGAAGGAAAATGTCCTGCTGATCATCTTCATCTTGCTCTGCAGCAATCTGGAGCACCTTTTCATGAGGTCCTACGGGGAGGAAATCCCTGGCCGGACCCTGGAATTATGGGCGCGGCCTCCACAAGATAAATTTTCCGAAGAACTTTACGGACAGATGCTGGGGGAGTGGGAGGACCTGAAGGAACGCCATGCCAAGGCTCTGCCCTATTATATGCTCTGGAAGAGGGGGCAGCTGCGCGGGGCAGCAGAAGAAGAGGAGGCCGCTGAGCCGGAGCCTGTACCAGTACAGTCAGAGCCTGACTACCGGGATTACTGCCGTGAAATCAGGACCAGGCTGAAAGAACAGCTCAAGGCCATAGAGGAGCAGAGGTCGAAAATCTCCGACAGGAGCGTGAGGCGCTATGTGGAGGATATATTGAAGGTTCTGAAGGAGATACAGCGCGCCGTTTCCCTGGGGGCATCGGATTCCCAAGTCATAGGGGCCAGAAAAGTAGTGACCTACTGGAACGAAGAAACCCTTTCCCTGCTGGAAAACTACCTGCTGCTCTCCGGCAATTCCTCTCAGGAAGCCCAGGACACCCAAAGCAGCATTGCCGGCCTGCTCCATGAGATGACCTCAGTCTACCGCCAGGAACTAGGACGCCTTACCGCTGGACGTACTTTGGAGATAAAGGCATCCATGGCGGTGTTGCAGAAGGAGATAGAGGAGACTCTGCACATGGGGAAGTGAAACATGTGCAATTGAAAGTAATGTATAGTTGATGAAATTTACTGCGAATGATAATACTCCTTACGAAGCAGCAGGCTGCTTTTGCAAGTCTTGAAAAAACTTCGAAGTAGCCTTTTGGCGGGCCATGAGCCTGCGCTTTCCGGCAATGGTCCGCCTGTCAATCTTGTTGCAGGGGCCAAGAACCTTTTCATCATCGTTCGAGGCCAAAAGGGAATAGTTGATGGGCAGGAATGTACACCCATCCGTCCATCCAAGAACTGGAGGTAGTGTATTATGGGTAACTCATTTGCAATCCCGATGTCCAGACGCAGTTTTATGAAACTGATGGGTCTGGCAGCGGCCGGGACTGTTCTGGGAGTCAAGGGGGATGCCGCAAAAGCAGAGGCTGCTTCGCCAACGATATCTACGATGGATTTCGATAATGCGGAGCTTCCCGTACTCTTTGATGCCGATGTCTGCGTGGTT
>CAJOIN010000080.1 GCA_905234515.1 uncultured Selenomonas sp. | reverse complement strand
AGCCGAGGATTTCTACGCTTTTCTTCATGAATTATTCCCCCAGTTAAATGCTTTACTTAGCCTGCCTCTTGGCAAACTCGGCTTCGATTTCTCCCAGGATTTCCGGGGTGAGTTTGCTGAAAGGCGTGGCAAGGGCTTGATGTTTATTTAGGATATCTTGAACGGTGCCAAGGTAGCGCAGGGTTTTGGAGAATTCCTGCATCATGGCATCGTCACCGGCAATGATGGGCAGCCCCAGGGACTCGGCGTAAAGGTTGATGGCTTCGTTGTAGGAAGCGCGTTCCTTGTACAGTCCCGCCAGCTCAATAATGAGGAAGGGCGCATAGCTGTCATCGGGATAGCGGTCGATGGCAGCGCGGTAGGCGCTGATGGCCGCATTGGGGTCGCTTTCCTTATGGGAATAGGCATAGTCCAAAAGCTCGTCCAGGGAGCCAAGGGCTGCCACAGCTTCGTCTGCATCGTCCAGGGAGAAGTCCATAGTTTTCGGCTCTTCTGCCGCAGCTTCCGGCGCAGCTGCTTCTGGCTTCGGTTGCTCCTGTACAGGGGCTGCCGGGGCGGCTGCTTCCTCCGGGAGTGGTTCCTCTTGTTCCTGAGGAGGCTCTGCAACGGGCGTTTCCTCGGCAGGCTGTTCCTGCTGGGGCTCTGCTGCGGCAGACGCTTCTGCCGCTGGCTCCTCCACCTTGTCCTCCTTGGGGAGGTCCGGGGAGGCTTCTTCCCCGGCGGCAGGAGTCTCTGCCGTTTCAGGGCTTTCCTCCCCAGGGGCTGCCTGGGACGTTTCGGTTGTTTCAGTTGTTTCAGTTGTTTCGGTGTTTTCCTCAGCAGAGGGGGTTGCTGTCTCAAGGGCAGTATCTTCCACGACGGCTGCCGCTGATTCGACGTTTGTTTCTGCAGCAGCTGACCGGTTTTCTGTGGGGCTCTCTGCCTGGGACTCCTCTGCGGTCTGGACCGGCTCTGATCAGGCGGCGGCTGAGTTCTTCAGCTTCGCCGGCGCTGGCGGCGAAAAGCTCCTGGGCTTCTTCTTCGGGAGTATCCTCAGGTTCCTCTATGCTGATGGCAGGCCCCCCGGCGGAAGCAAGCTCCGTGCGGCGATCCCTTTTCAGCAGGTATTCGTTGATGAGGGTCACCAGGGCGGCGGAAACCAGCACCAAGGCTGCCAGGCGCACATAGTGGTCCTGGGTGAGGAAGGGGGACAGCATGATGGTGACGCCGTTGACCACAAAGGCCAATATGGCGCAGAGCACCAGCGATATCCATTTTAGTTCCAAACCGAAGAAGCGGCATAGCTTGTATATAAGCAATATGCTGACAGCCATGATGCTGACTGTGATGACAAAAAAGGTCATATTTCTCACCTCTTTGCTGCACTTCGATGTTAAATGTGGCCGGCGGCAAGGGTCGCAAAGACCACAGACTCCATATCCATTTTACCTTTTGCAAGAGAGAATTGCAACCCTACTAAATTGTCTGACTCCACAGGAAACTAAAAAAACGACGCTGCCAGGGACGGCAGGGAAGTTTTTTTTGATTTCTTCCTGTTTCAGGGGGGATTTTCGGGCTTCCATATAGTATAATAATAAGTACGAAAGGAAGATGACCATGATAGTCGAGAAGGAGGCCGTGCTGAAAAGCGAAAACGGCATCCATGTGCGTGTCGCAGCCATGCTGGTGCAGCGGGCCGAGGAACTTGGCCGCAGGTTTGGCGTGCGCCTTTTTCTGCGCACGGAACGCAGCAAGCCTACGGAAATGCACAACCTCATGAAGCTGATTGGCCTGCGGGCCGCTTCGGGGGACAGGCTTTATGTTTCGGCAGAGACAGAAGGCGGCTCATTGCCCGAGGCAGCCGAGCAGGCGGCGGAGGCCATGAGGGAACTCCTGGAAAGCGATTTTGAGGAGCGGGGCGCGGAGCGCATTCACGAGGTGGACAAGCTGCTCCATGAAAATGCCCTGATGCAGCAGCGCCTGCAGATGATTTTGGAGGCAGTGCAGGACGGCATCTGTGTGGTGGATCACGCGGGGCTGGTTACCTACGTGAACCCCGCCTATCTGCGGATAGTCCACAAGACCCCGGAGATGGTGGTGGGCAAGAGTATCTATGAGACGGCTCCTGAGGGGAACCGTTGCGCTGTGCTGAGGTCCGGCATTGCCCGCATTGGCAGTATCAGCCACAAGAAGGACGGCACCACTTTGGTGGCCAATGTTACCCCGATTTTCGTCGAGGGGGAGATTGCCGGGGTGGTGTCTGTGTCCAAGGATATCACGGAGCTGCAGACCATGATGGAGAAGCTCTCCCAGGTGTCTGCCCGGGCGGAGTATTTGGAGCAGGAGCTCCTGCGCACCAAGAAAACAGCCCAGGCCTTTGCCAATTATATAGGCAAGAGCGGCAAGGTGGTGGACGTGCTGGCCCTGGCCACCAAGGCAGCGGCTTCTGCTGCCACGGTGCTGATTCAGGGAGAAAGCGGCACCGGCAAGGAAGTCATTGCCGAGGGCATCCACTATGCCAGCTCCCGCCGGCGCGGCCCTTATATCCGCGTGAACTGCGGCGCCATCCCCGGCGCTCTTTTGGAGTCCGAGCTCTTCGGGCACGAGAAGGGAGCCTTCACCGGAGCGGTGAAGAAAAAGCTGGGCAAGTTCGAGCTGGCGGACGGCGGCACCATTTTCCTGGATGAAATCGGGGAAATGGACAAGAACATGCAGGTGAAGCTTCTGCGCGTGCTGCAGCAAAGGGAGTTCTACCGGGTAGGCGGCGAGGAGAATGTCCATGTGGATGTGAGGATTATCGCTGCCACCAACAGGAACCTGGAACAGCTGGTGAAGGAGGGAGGCTTCCGTGAGGACCTCTACTACCGCCTGAACGTAATTCCTTTGGTGCTGCCTCCCCTGCGGGACAGGGTGGATGACATACCTTTGCTGGTGGAGCATTTTATTGAGAAAATCAGCAAGGAGACGGGGCGCCCTGTCCAGGGTATTGCCCCGGAGGCCATGGACCTTTTGATGCATTACCGCTGGCCCGGCAATGTGCGGGAGCTGGAGAATGTGATTGAGAGGGTTATCACCCTGATGGATGGGGTGAGGATAGAGACTGATTCATTGCCGTCTTATATTAAGGGAGAACGAGTTTCTGAGCCGGTCAGGGTTGTGTCTGCTGGGAAGGATGTGCAGGCTGCGCCGGATGGGGAGGTCCGCACTTGGGAGGAGTATGAGCAGGAAATCATCGCCCATGCGTTGAAGATGGCAGGGAGTTTTAATGCGGCTGGGAAGATGCTACGTATCAGCCATAAGACGGTGGCTGCAAAAGCGCGTAAATATAATTTGGTATAAGCTTGCTGTTTATACCCTCTTTGGCAATACCGTCTGTTCATTTTCTTTGGCGCAAAGAAAACGAACCAAAAGAAACAGCAGGTCGGCGCCACTTCACGTGGCTTAGACCTGCGGGGCCCCGTCCTTGGGGCCCTGGGGTTCGGGTGGTTTGGCTTGTTGGTAAATTTACCCATGATGGTAAAAATTACCAACGATATGGTTGGCTGGCTGGTAGATTTTACCAATGCGGCTTTTCTAAGTTTTGTTTTTTCTCGCCGGCGATATGCGCGGGCGGTGGAAATAGAGGAATTTTTGGCGCTCTGGGGAAGTTGGCACGGCTCTTGCGTATTTATTAGGCAAATGCTTCGGTGCGGGCTTTCTTTGAGGCCGAAAAGAAGCAGTAAACTGTAAGTTTTAAGAATGGAGAGATTTCAAAATGACAGAAGCAACTATCATGATCGAGAACAAGACTGGTATCCATGCACGTCCTGCATCCATCTTTGTGCAGACTGCCACCAAGTTCAAGTCCAAGGTCCAGATCAAGGCTAAGGGCAAGACTGTTGATGCTAAGAGCATTCTCATGATCATGAGCATGGGCCTGGTTAAGGGCACTGAGATGACCATCGTTGCTGATGGCCCGGATGAGGCTGAGGCAGTGAAGGCTCTGACCGACCTGGTGGCTTCCAAGTTCGGCGAGGAGTAATTTCAGAGGAATTGCTTCGGAGGCTCTCCCTAGAGATCCCGAGACAGGGGGCTCGGGGAGAGCTTCTTTCTATGTGCGCAGGAAATGCGATAAGGAACTGGCAATAAATAAATTTTATGAACAGTTCATAAAGTTTAGGGTTTATATACAGGGGGAAAAGAAAAATGGCAGTAACGATTCGTGGTAAGGGCGTTATCTCCGGTATCGCCGTGGGTAAGATCATGCTGGCAGGTCAGAACCTGGACGGTTATCTGGTGAACTATCAGCCGGGTTCTGTGGACGAAGAGAAGAACAAGGCCGAAGGTGCCCTCACTGCTGTAGCTGACATCCTCAGCGAGAGCGTAGAGCGCATGCAGAAGAACGAGGATCAGAAGGAGCAGGCTGCCATCATGGAAGCACACCGCATGATGGTGCAGGATCCTGCCCTCCATGACAGCATCATCAGCAAGATTGAGGAGCTGGGCAACGCTCCCCAGTCCGTGCTGAAGGCTGCCGAGGAGCAGGCTGCCATGTTCGAGTCCATGGAGGACGAGTACTTCGCAGCCCGCGCCGTTGACCTCCGTGATGTGGGCAAGCGCATTGCCAAGTACATCCTGGGCGTCAAGGAGCCCGAGATCGGCGACGAGAAGGTCATCCTCTGCGGCCAGGAGGTAGAGCCCTCCGTTATCGCCGGCATGCCCACTGAGCAGATCGCAGGTGTGCTGCTGGGCGCTGGTTCCACCACCGCTCATGCCGTCATCATCGCCAAGGCTCGTGCTATCCCCACCGTGGTGGGCCTGGGCGAGAAGCTGGAGGCTATCTCTGATGGTGACCATGTCATCGTGGACGGCGAGCAGGGCGAGATCGTCATCAACCCCAACGAGGCTGAGCGCGCCAGCTACAACGAGAAGATCCAGAAGCAGAAGGAGCTGGCTGCCCACTACGCACAGCTCAAGGACCTGGAAGCTGTCACCACTGACGGCGTGAAGGTTGAGCTCATGGCCAACATCGGCTCCCACATGGATGTGGACAACGCTCTCACCTACGGTGCACAGGGCGTGGGCCTCTTCCGCTCCGAGTTCGTTTTCATGGGCCGCGAGGATATCCCCAACGAGGAAGATCAGTTCAAGGCTTACAAGGAAGCTATCGAGAAGTGCAAGGGCAACCTCTGCGTTATCCGCACCATGGATATCGGCGGTGACAAGCCCCTGCCGTACCTGAACATCCCCAAGGAGGAGAACCCCTTCCTGGGCTTCCGCGCTGTGCGTATCTCCCTGAAGCGCCGCGACCTCTTCCTGCCCCAGCTCAAGGCCATCCTGCGCGCAGGTGTCTACGGCAAGGCTGCCATCATGGTGCCTATGGTCATCAATGTGGCTGAGTTCAAGAAGGTCAAGGAGTTCATTGAGGAGGCTAAGCTGGAGCTGGAGCATGAGGGCAAGGCTTATTCCAACAGCGTGCAGGTTGGTATCATGGTTGAGACCCCGGCTGCTGCTGTCATGACCCCGGTTCTGGCCAAGTACGTGGACTTCTTCTCCATCGGCACCAACGACCTGGTGCAGTACACCCTGGCCTGCGACCGCGGCAACGCCAGCATCTCCGACCTCTACAACCACTTCAACCCCGCTGTGCTGACCCTGATTCAGCGCACCATCACCAGCGCCCGCGAGAACGGCATCTGGGCCGGCATGTGCGGCGAGATGGCCAGCGACCCGAATGCAGCTGTGCTGCTCCTGGGCATGGGCATCAACGAGCTCTCCATGAGCGCTCCCTCCATTCCCCGCGTGAAGGAGAAAATCCGCTCCATTTCCTCCATCAAGGCTAAGGAAATCCTGGCTGATGTGATGAAGATGGAAGACGGCGACGAGATTAAGGCATACCTTGCCAAGGTACTGTAAGAAAATATTTTCCCTGTGAAAAATCCCGCCCAAGGCGTATGTGCTTTGGGCGGGATTTTGCTTTGCTAAGTTCCTGGCTTGACTATTTCGTCTTAAATTTCTTTGCCAAGGTTCTGTAAGAAAATAATTTTTCAAAATAAGAAAATCCCGTCCGAATCGTTTCCAGCGGGTTTTCTCGTTGTTCCTTTTATGGCTGGATTAAAAGTCATTAAATAAAATGTAATATATCACAAAAACTCATTCAAAAAAATGTAAAAATATCATAAAAGTCGCTTGAAAAAGTGTGTAATGCTGTTATCATATAGTTAGAGGTGGTATGTATGTTAAGGCGTAAGATTACTGAAAAGTTATTGGCGTGGAAACATCAGGAGAATAGGCTGCCACTAATAATCAAGGGGTGCAGGCAATGTGGCAAGACACGCGCTGTCCTGGAATTCGCTCGTGAGAACTATGAACATGTTGTCTACTTGAACTTTTTCGAGAATACTGCCTATGGAGAAATCTTTAAGGACAGCCTTGAAGTGGATTTCTTGACCATGATGATAACAGCCCAAATAAGTGATGCGGTATTTGAGGCAGACAAGACGGTTATAGTCCTAGATGAGATACAGGAGTGTCCAGAGGCGCGTACAGCCTTGAAGTTCTTCAAACTGGATGGTCGTTATGATGTAATTGCGACAGGCTCCTTATTGGGGGTCAGCGGTTACGGAGAGCCTAAATCTGTCCCTGTTGGCTATGAAACCGTGCTTGCTATGGTTCCCATGGACTTTGAAGAGTTCCTTTGGGCTAATGGTATAGATGATAAGCTGGTAAATCTCGTGAAGGACTGTGCGGCCAAGGAAAAGCCCGTCCCGGAAGCTTTGCATAAAAGAATGCGTATGCTTTTGCTTCAATATGCAGTAGTCGGGGGGATGCCGGCTGTGGTGCAGAATTTTGTCGATAATCATAATATGGCGCAGGTGCTTCAGATGCAGAGGGATATTACATTGTCCTATGAAGATGACATGATGAAGTATGCTCCTGACCGTGATAAGGTGCGGATAAGGAAGTGCTTCCGCTCCATTCCCAAGCAACTGGCCAAGGAAAACAAGAAGTTCCAGTATTCCGTCGTGGAGCGTGGCGCTAGAAGCAGGGATTATGTCAGTTGCCTATCTTGGATTGAGGATGCCGGGATATTGCGCCACTGCTATAATCTTTCGGTGCCGGAATTGCCCCTGGATGGGAATGCTGATGAAAATATCTTTAAGGTCTACATGGCAGACACCGGCCTTTTTATCAGCATGCTAGAAGACGGTACCCAGGCAGATATACTGCAAGGGAACATGTTGGGCTATAAGGGGGCTATATTTGAAAACCTTGTGGCAGACTTCTTCGGCAAGATGGGACGTAAGCTTTACTATTTCCACAAGGAGTCCGGTCTGGAAATTGATTTTGTCATCAGGTACAAGGGGAAAGCTACTCTTGTAGAAGTGAAGGCCAGGAATGGCAATGCCAAGAGTCTGAAGCAGGTTCTGGCTAATCCGGACAGGTATCATGTGGAACAGGCCATAAAGCTTGCTGATGTTCAGGTGGGAAGAAATGGTCAGGTGTTGACGTTGCCACTGTATATGGGAGCATTCCTGTATGAGGTGTGAAATCTTCCCTTACTTCTCCCTCAGCGGCCTTATCTTCTCCACTAGCGCTGCTACAGCATACTTAGCCCTGCGGACGTACTTGAGCTTGCTGACGCCTGCATGGGTCTTTTTTCATGTCTTCCCAGAAACCATTGATGACATCAGCCAGGGCGGGATTTGTCTCCCGTAGCTTCTCGATGTGTTTGTCGATGCCTTCGTCCTCGATGACATTATGGTACTTGCCGCCGTAGTCAGCCAGCTCTTCCCTGATACTATGTCGAGGATTTGTCAACGCAGCAGGGACAGTCAAGACCCGTGAAGATGGGATGAGTGAATTAATCAACACGCCCTGGTGTATCACCTCGCCCATAGATAGCATAAACAATCGTCAAAGATGATTATTGCCAATCTGGGCGAGGCGGTACACGAGAGAAAGGAGCGTTTCATGCGCATATTTATCAATCCCGGCCACGCCCTCGGCGGTGACCCTGACCCCGGCTGCATAAATCCCGCCCTGACCTTGCGCGAATGTGACCTGGCCCTGACCTATGGCTCCCTCTGCGGCAAATACTTGGAGGCCGCAGGCTGCGCGGTCAAACTCCTCCAAAGCCATAACCTCTACGGCGAGGCCCCCGGCTACCCTTGCGTCGTCGACGAGGCCAACAACTGGCCCGCCGATATCTTCCTCAGCATCCACGTCAACGCCGGCGGCGGCAGCGGCGCAGAAACCTACTGCTACGACCTGCAAGGAGCGGGCGGAAGACTCGCCCGCGCCATCCAAAACCAGCTCGTAAAAACTCTCTCCCCCTTCGATCAAGGCTA
>CAJOIN010000079.1 GCA_905234515.1 uncultured Selenomonas sp. | reverse complement strand
CCGTCACCGTTGGCGCTCATATCACCTTCACCAAAAAATAACCCCATATCCGCGTAAACATGCCACCAGCATGTTTACTCTTTTGGTTCGTTTTCTTTGCGCCAAAGAAAATGAACAACCATCAACTAAAAAAGAACCGGCAATGCACATCAGCAAGCACCGGTTCTTTTTCGTTCTATACCATAGACTGAAATCCCATTTTCTCCCCATTCGTACCTTTGGTCAGATTGCGGACGCTTTCCCGTTCCACAAAGAGCAAGGGCATATCGAGATTTTCCTCCCTGCTTTTCCCTGAGAGCTTGTCCAGCAGGAACTGGGCCGCCTTCATGCCCACCAGCTCGTAGTCAAAGAAGATGGTAGTCAGGGCAGGGTATACCACCGCCCCCACGTCGTAGCCGCCAAAGCCTGCCACGGAGATTTCCTGGGGCACCTTGATGCCTCGCTCATGGAGGCAGCGCAGGATGCCCAGGCTGATATTGTCCGTGGCCCCCACAATGACTGAGGGCTTATAGGAAAGGATATCTGCCGCCTTGTTGTAGGCCGAAAGGAAGTCAAAGCCAGTCTGGACAAAGTCCACCCGGGCTTTCGGCTCCCCTTTGACAAAGCCATCCACAAACCCCTGGCGCCTTTCTACGCCGACAGCGGTATCGGTTTCAGTCACCCCCGCAAAAACAGCCCTGCGGTGGCCCAGGCTCCTGAGGTAAGCCCCCATCATGTGCCCTGCCCCATAGTCGTCAATCTTGATGCACTCCAGGCCCTCGGCACTCTGTCCCGTAATCACCATAGGCAAGCCGGAGGATTTGGCCAGGGCCTTATGTTTTTTCGTGATGCCCACAGAATCCACGATAATGCCATCCACCCCTTGCTGCAGGAGGCTTTCCATGTTCTGCAGTTCCTTTTTCCCATCGAGGCCGCTAACCAGCAAAAGCTGCTGGTAGCCTGCAGGCTCAAAGATTCGGGCAAAGCCGGAGAGCAGCTTGCCCACAGAAACAGAGTCCATGCGGGGCAGCACGATGCCAATGAGCTTGCTTTCCTTGGTCTTGAGCCTTTTGGCAAAGAAGTTGGACTTGAAACCGGTCTCAGCTATGGCCGCGCGGACACGCTCCTGCTTCTCGGTGCTTATATACCCCTTGTTCAGATAGCGGGAGACTGTGCTTTTGGAGACCCCTGCCAGTTTCGCCACATCATTGATGGTTACTTTATCTTCCATGGTTATTCCCTCAAATTCCCAAATTGTATATGGTTATTATAACGCCATAGTTCAGATTTTGTCGATAGACAAAATATAAATCAGGTGTTATAATAAGCTTAGTTCTTGGAACATGGACGAGAAAACCCCCGGCGCTGCAACGCCGGGTTTTTTGGTGCAAGTCAGACTATCAATGGTTCAGCGACAAAAAAGACCAACCACACGGCTGGTCTTTTCTTATATATATTCTCTTCTGTTTTATTCGTAAAGAGGATACTTCTCGCAAAGGGCTGCCACACGCTTTCTGGCTTCTTGCTTGACGCTCTCGTTCTCCACATCATCAAGCACCATGGCGATGATTTCGCCTACCTCCCGCATATCCTCTTCCTTGAAGCCGCGAGTGGTGAGCGCCGGGCTGCCCAGGCGCAGGCCGCTGGTGACGAAGGGGCTCAGGGGCTCGAAGGGAATGGTGTTGCGGTTGGCGGTGATGTTCACCTCATCCAGCACCGTCTGGGCAATCTTGCCGGTGATGTTCTTGTTGGTGAGGTCCACCAGCATCAGGTGGTTGTCCGTGCCGCCGGAAACAATGCGGAAGCCCTTCTCCTGCAGGGTCTTGGCCAGCATGGCGGCGTTCTTGACCACCTGCTGGGCGTACTCCTTGAACTCAGGCTTCAAGGCCTCGCCCAAAGCCACAGCCTTGGCAGCAATGACGTGCATCAGGGGTCCGCCCTGGATGCCAGGGAACACAGCCTTGTTGAACTGCTTGCCGAATTCGGCATCCTTGCAGAGGATCAGGCCGCCACGGGGACCGCGCAGGGTCTTGTGGGTGGTGGTGGTCACCACATCAGCATAGGGCACCGGGCTGGGATGGAGGCCGGCAGCCACCAGGCCGGCGATATGGGCAATATCCACCATGAGGTAAGCACCTACCACGTGGGCGATCTCTGCCAGGCAGGGGAAGTCAAGGGTGCGGGCATAGGCGGAAGCGCCTGCCACGATGAGCTTGGGCTTGCACTCCTTGGCCTGGGCCTCCAAGGCATCATAGTCAATGCGCTCGGATTCCCTGTCCACGCCATAGGGCACGATATTGAAGTATTTGCCGCTCATGTTCACAGGGCTGCCATGGGTAAGATGTCCGCCGTCATTGAGGTTCATGCCCATCACCGTGTCGCCGGGCTGCAGCAGGGCGAAGAACACGGCCATATTGGCCTGGGCGCCGGAGTGGGGCTGCACATTGGCATACTCCGCCCCAAAGAGCTCTTTGGCCCGCTCAATGGCCAAAGTCTCCACTTCATCCACGAACTCGCAGCCGCCATAGTAGCGCTTGCCGGGATAGCCCTCTGCATACTTATTGGTGAGCACACTGCCCTGAGCCTCCATGACAGCAGTGCTGACGATATTCTCCGAAGCAATCAGCTCCAGCTTATTCCTCTGCCGGTTCAGCTCACGCTCCAACACCTCAGCGACTGCAGAATCCGTGTCTTTCAGATTGGACATCAAACCCATATCTCATCCTCCTTTGGAGATAGTGCAAAATTAAAAAGCACCCTCAGAACAGTAAGTACCCAGTTTAAGATCGGCCAGGGATGGCCGACGCGGGCTTAGTTTGCATGGATGCAAACTAGGCCCGCAGTTTCTTTGGTTCGTTTCTTTGCACCAAAGAAATGAACAACCGAAACCTAGCAAAGAAAATCAAGCGAAGGCTTACTTCTCCTCCAACGCCATAATCTTGTTGACACGACGCTCATGGCGTCCGCCTTCAAATTCTTCCTTCACCCAGACCCGGACAATTTCGCCGGCAGGGCCAAAGCCCGTTACACGGCCGCCCATGGCCAGCACATTGGCATTGTTGTGGGCACGGGACATGCGGGCAGAGTACACATCGTTACAAAGGGCACAGCGGATGCCGTCAATCTTGTTGGCGGCGATGGAAATGCCAATGCCGGTGCCGCAGAGCACAATACCCCTGTCAGCAGCGCCGCTGACCACCTCAGCACAGACCTTCTCGGCAATATCAGGATAATCCACGGACTCAGTGCCGAAAGTACCTACATCCTTGATCTCGATGTCGCCAAACTCCTTCAGCACCATCTTGACCTCATCCTTCAGAGCCACTGCACCGTGATCACTGCCAATAACAATCTTCATAATCCATTGCCCCCTGTAATATATAGTAATTTAAGACACTGCATACACAACAATCTAATTCTACCACATACAAAATAAAGAGCAATAAGAATAAAACAAATTTCCCGCCGCCCACCACAAGCGACGGGAAAATCTATCTTCTATGTTTCAGGGACAAATTCACTCAACAGCCAGCTGGGCCTCTTCCTTGCCCAAGAGCTTCCTGCCGCAGTGCTTCACCACGAGCACTGCCAGCGTCATCAGCGCCAGAGCCAGCACCAACTGCAAGCCATCCACCATGAGCACAAAATTGCCAGCAGAGAGCTTCGTCACAATGCCCACCACGGAAAGCACCAGCGCGCTCATGGTCACCAGGAACATGAACACCATGGGCACGTAGAGCATCCAGCCCTTGCGGCCCGTGACCTTCAGGAACACGGCCAGGGAAATGAGCACCAGCGCGGAAAGCAGCTGGTTGGCGGCACCAAACAGAGGCCAAATGCTCATGTAGCCAGCCTGGCAAAGGGCCAGTCCCAGCACCAAAGTTACAATAGTAGAGAAGTATTTATCCTTGCAAAGAGCCTGGAAAGCATTTTCCTTCTCCCCCTGCCCCGGAGCAAAGAGCTCCTGGAAGCTCATGCGGCCAATGCGGGCCACAGAGTCAATGGTGGTCATAGCCAGAGCAGACACACACATGGTAATGACACAGGCAGAAACACCGGCAGGCAGACCAAACATCTGGAAGAAGCCACCGATAGCACCTGCGAAAATCTGGAAAGGCGTGCCCTGGGGCAGCTGACCGTTGGAAGCTGCGGCACAGGCGATGACGAGAGCCACCACACCCAGCAGGGACTCCACCAGCATGGCGCCGTAGCCTACCGGCAGCATATCCCGCTCATTGGAGATAGCCTTAGAAGAAGTACCGGAGCTCACCAGGCTGTGGAAGCCGGACACGGCACCACAGGCGATGGTGATGAAAAGGATGGGGAAGAGGCTCTGGCCCTTCACCGTGAAGCCCACGAAAGCAGGCATGTTGATAACCGGCTGAGCTGCCACCACACCGATGACGCCGCCTGCCACCATACCCAACAGCAGGAAGGAGCTCAGGTAATCACGGGGCTCCATCAAAAGCCACATGGGCAGGACGGAAGCGATGAAGCAGTAACCGAAGGTGAGATAGCGCCAGGTCTGCATATCCAGATACAGCGGGAAAGCCATACCGGCAGCGAACATAGCCACCACCAACACGATAGCCACCAGCAGCTTCACCACACCGCTGGGATTGAATTTCCTGATAAAGAAGCCAAAGCCCATGGCCACCACTATGTAAAGGAGAGAAATGGAAGCGGCCTGTGCCCCCGGCACATTCAGGCTGCCGTCCTTCAAGGTGCCGGCGAAGGTGCCTGCCAGGATGTCGGCAAAAGCGGCCAGCACCAGCAAGGTGAAGAGCCAGCAGAAAAGCAGGAAGAGCCTGCGCCCCGTACGTCCCACATACGCTTCAATCATCATCCCCAGCGATTGTCCCTTGTTCCTGACCGACGCGTAAAGAGCAGTGAAGTCCTGTACCGCCCCAAAGAACACGCCACCCACCAGCAGCCAGATAAGAGCCGGAGCCCAGCCAAACATGGCTGCTATGATAGGGCCCGTCACAGGACCAGCCCCCGTGATGGAAGAAAACTGATGGGCAAAAACCGTAAACCGGGAAGCCGGGGCGTAATCCCCTCCGTCCTCCAGCTCCACAGCCGGGGTTTTCGCCTTCGGATCTATGCCCCAGGTCTTGACCAGCCAACGCCCATAAAAAAGATAGGCAGAGGCAAAGACCACTACAGCAAGACCCACTAACGCAAGTCCATTCATAATAAAGCCTTCCTTCTAAAAAATACACTGTATAAGAACATTTATGTGTTTATGTATTATAGACTTATGTGCAGTATGTGTCAACATGTAAACTCCAAGAAGTAATATTGTGACTTTTCCTTTAATATGCCAAGAATACTTTCCTTTTATAAATCATCCTATGATATAATCTAGTTAAGAGAAAATTCTACCAAAGGAGGATTATCATGCTTTCTATCCCTATCATAAAGGAGCGCATCACTCCCGTATGCAAAAAATACCCCATCAAGAAAGCATATCTCTTCGGCTCCTATGCCCGTGGGGACGCCAATGAAAAAAGCGATGTTGACCTACGCATCGAAGGTGACATCAAAAGCTTCTTCATGCTGGGAGGCATATATTCAGATTTGGAAGCTGCCTTAGGAAGAGAGATAGACCTTCTCAGCCGATTGCCAGATTCGGAAAAATTTAAGGAAAATCTTCAGAAAGACGAGGTACTTCTTTATGAAGGATAGAGACGAGCAAATCCTCCAGCACATGATACGCCACTGTGAGGAAGTCATGGACACAGTACGACGATTCGACAATTCATCGGATCGATTCAAAACCGACCATGTATTCTACAACGCCTGCTCCATGGCTATCTTCCAAATCGGCGAACTTTCCAAACGCCTATCTGAGGACTTCAAAAACGCCCACGACGAACTGCCATGGGCGGAAATGCGGGGCATGAGAAATCTCTTTGCCCACGAATATGAGTCAGTGGATAAGAATTTGCTATGGGAAACAATCGTCAATGATATACCAAAACTACATAAACAGCTAAAAGGACAAGCCTCTCTCACCTAGGAAGATTATCTACAGCATATTGTGCTTCTTCAGGTGTAAATCTTTCCCCATATTCTGATGTCAGTTGGTCATAAATAGCATCCACTGACATAGACATGCCCTTTTGATAAGACTTAGCCTTTTCCAATGCGTTCTTTTTCCAATCAATATCAGATAGGCGTTCTACAGCCCACTGCGCGTCAGCTTCTGGGAATTTTTCTCCATATTCTGATGTCAGTTGCTCATAAACCGCTAATTTTGACATATGCATATTTTTGGCATAGCTTATGGCCTTTTTTAGCGCATTCTTTTGCCCCATTGAGGCACTGGAATCCTCCAACGCCTTTTGCTGTAGCGTCTTTTCCTTTTCCGGCTGTTTAGTCTTCTCAATTTTTTTAGGTTGTTCCTGTTGCTGTGAGGACTGTTGGGCAACTGCACTCGTATTTTCATTACTAACTTTTTCGCTGCCACAGCCTGACAGTATAAGTGAGACCGCCATGACCCCTGTCAATAGAATCTTGCCATCAATCATTTTCACCATTCCTTTCCCCTTTGTTGTCCAGCAGCATAACTTCCTGCTTCTTACCATCTTCTGCCTCCTTATCCTTTTGGGAAGAACGTATATCTCCCATCAGCAATCCATTTACTACGCACCAATTATAACTTGCATCGTCAGCAGGAACGAATCCGTTCGACATCAAATGTCGTATGTATATCTTATTATAGAATCCAGCAAATATAGGACCAACAAAAATTGCGCCAATTCCTAATGTAAAAATTCCCACTAACGCACAAAGCAACAACAGTATCATAGCCCACTTCAAATCACCACGAACGAGCGGAACAAAAACTCCAAAGAAAAACGTTGTCCATGAAAAACCAGTTGCACAACTCTTTGTTAGCCCCGTCTCATTATTCTTTAGAATAATCACACAAACCGCCTCCCTAAATATTCCCGTCTTACCCACCTAAAAACTTGTAATTAAACAAGATGACATCCAACGATGTCTTTTCGACAAGTATATTATTCTCCCCCCCCGGATTTTCCTGCTTGTTTTTTACATGTTTCTTCCCACCTCCCTTTATGTTACAATAATTACACCTTTACAATTTATAGAGCGAGGAAGTGACTATTTATGATACATATCTTTGACGGGGCCATGGGCACCATGCTCCAGGCAGGAGGACTGCAACCCGGGGCTGCGCCGGAGCTCATGAACGTGGAGCGCCCGGAGGTGGTGAAGGGTGTCCACCTGGCCTATCTCAAGGCAGGCGCTGATTATATTGAAACCAATACGCCCCCTGAAGCTCCAGCACTACGGCCTGACAGACCGCATGGCGGAGCTGAACGGCGCCGCCGTAAAGGCAGCCCGGGAAGCCATCGCCGAAGCAGGCGTCCAGGCCAAAGTGGCCGGCTCCATGGGCCCCATCGGCCGCTTTATCGCCCCCCTTGGCGACCTCGACTTCGAGGAAGCCTTCCAGAACTACCTGGCCCAGGCCAAAGCCCTGGCAGAGGCGGGGGCAGATGCCCTTATCATTGAAACCTGCATTGACCTGCAGGAAATGAGGGCCGCCCTGCTGGCTGCCCATGAAGCCGCCCCGGGCCTCAAGAAGATCTGCCAGTTCTCCTACAGCGAGGACGGCCGCACCGTGACGGGCACCGACCCCCAAAGCGCCGCCATCCTGCTGGAAGCCCTGGGAGCCGACGTCATCGGCGTGAACTGCTCCCTGGGCCCTGAGCAGCTGGTGCCTGTGGTGAAGGCCCTGGCGGCAAACTGCCGGGTCCCCATCAGCGTCCAGCCCAATGCGGGCATGCCCTACCTGGAAAATGGGGAGACTAAGTTCCCCATGGGCCCCAAGGACTTCGGCCTCTGGGGGCCGAAACTGCTGGCGGCAGGCGCCACTTACCTTGGGGGCTGCTGCGGCACCACCCCGGAGCATATCAGAGCGCTGGCAGAAGCGGTGAAGGGGAAGGATGAACCCGTGCGCGACACCTCTCCCAGAAAGCTCTGGCTCACCAGCCGCTCCAAGTCTGTCTGCCTTGACGGCAGTCTGCCCACAGTCCTCATTGGCGAGCGCATCAACCCCACAGGGCGCAAGAAGCTGGCTGCAGAAATCAAGGAAGGCTCCTTCCTTTCCGTTAAAAAAGAAGCCCTGGGCCAGGTGAGGTGCCCAGGTGCTGGATGTGAACATGGGTGTAGGCGGCATTGACCAGACCGCCGCCATGAAGAAGGCCATAACGGAAATAGCCCAGCTCACAGACGCTCCCCTGGCCATCGACACCAGCGACCCTGAGGCCCTGGAAGCCGGCCTGCGGGCCTACCCGGGCAGGGCTCTGATTAACTCTGTTTCCGCAGAGAAAGAACGTCTGGAGAAATTCCTGCCCCTGGCCAAGAAATACGGCGCCGCCATCCTCTGCCTGCCCCTGACCGACGGGGGCCTGCCCAAGAGCGTGGAGGAACGCCTGGGCCATGTCCACACCATCATCGAGAGAGCCAAGGCTGCGGGCCTCCGGGAAGGCGACTTCCTGGTAGACGCCCTGGTCATGACCCTTTCCGCCGACGAAAAGGCTGCCAAATCCGTCTTTGAGACCCTGCGTCAGGTGACGGCAGAGGGACTGCCCACCACCATGGGCCTTTCCAATATCTCCTTCGGCCTGCCCAACCGTCCCCTTATCAACGCCACCTTCTTTGCCATGTGCCTGGCGGCGGGACTTACCGCCCCCATCATGAATCCCTATGACGAGAAGATGCAGGAAGCTCTCTCCGCCGCCGCCGCCCTTTTGGGCAAGGACCCCTGCGGCCTGAAGTACAGCCAGAATGAAGCCAATCTGGCCGTGCCCAAGGCAGCAGCTGCCATGAAGACCACCGACTTGCCGGTGCTGGAAGCCCTGAAGCAGACAGTGATTTCCGGCGAGAAGGACGAAGTGGTGCCCCTTATCGACAAGGCCCTGGCCGAGGGCCATGACCCCAACACCATCACGGAAAAAGCCCTCACCGCCGCCATGACGGATATCGGCGAGGACTTCGGCGCCGGCCGCATGTTCCTGCCCCAGGTGCTGCTCTCCGCCGAGACCATGCGGGAAGCCTTCAACCACTTGCAGGCAGCCGCCCCGGAGACAGAAACCGTAAAGAAGGGCACCGTGGTGCTGGCCACCGTCAAGGGCGACGTCCACGACCTGGGCAAGAATATCGTGGGCGCCCTCTTAAAGAACTCCGGCTTCGAGCTCATCGACCTGGGCCGTGACGTGGACAGCGAGGAGATTGTCAAAGCCGCCCTGGAGAAACAGGCGGACATCGTGGGCCTCTGCGCCCTCATGACCACCACCATGGTGCAGATTGACAAGGTCATCGCCGACCTCAGGGAAGCCGGCTCCAAGGCCAAAGTCATGGTAGGCGGCGCCTGCCTCACCCAGGACTACGCCGACAGCGCCGGCGCCGATGCCTATGCCAAAGACGGCGTGGCAGCAGTGAAGCTGGCAGAAAAGCTCATAGAGAAATGATCTATCGGGAGAGCACATGGACTGCTCTCCCGATTTTTTGCGCACAGAAAAACATATAAAAAAACTTTTAAGTTAATCTGTAATACTTCCTCCACCGGTGCGTATGTATAGACAGAAAACAAAAACAAAGACAACCACCGAAGGGAGTAGATGAAAATGAAGAACGCAATGACCAACAAGAAGCTGAATGATTTCGAACTGGATTTCGTAGCTGGTGGGACTCTTACAGAAGTCAATCAGCTGGCAGATGCCTTCGCCAAGAAGGGCGGCATCTTCGGCGAAGTGGTAGCCGAAATCCACAGCGCTTTGAACAGCAAGACTGGCGTGGCCGGCCCCATCAACATCCTGCTGCGGGAAGCTGTAGGCAAGGGCCTGAGCCAGCTTGGCATCTCCCACGACCTCAGCGTCGGCGTCCTCGGCACCGGCTTCATGTCCAAGGACAACAAGTATTCCTACAACGGCAAGAGCATCTCCCATGCAGATGTACTCAAGATGATCGAGGCAGCAAAAGTTGCCT
>CAJOIN010000078.1 GCA_905234515.1 uncultured Selenomonas sp. | reverse complement strand
CAATAACTTCTCGACCAAAACATTTCTTTCCACAGCTTGCGCCTAACCTCTGGAAAATCTTTTTTGATTAGCCTAGAGCTGGCACTTTTATAAGCATTGTTAAACAGCTCTCGCCGCTGCCAGCATGGCCTTGGCGTTTTCCCCGGCACTGTGCTTGGGGTTGAATACCTTCAAGGCTTCTGCCTGCTGGGCCTTGTTTTCCAGCAGCACCAGCTCCACCCGGTTGCCAAGCAGGCGCTTGGCCTGACGGTAAGCCAGCCAGAAATCACGGTTCCAGGCAACCATCACATAACTGGCCGCCAAATCGCTGTGAGCGGCACTCACCAGCTCAGCTACACTTGGCCCTTCTTCCTCGCTGCCCCGGACGATAATCTGCACACCATTTTCCTGGAGCTCCCGGGCCTGGATTTTGTTCCCCGCCACTGCCAGCACCGCCACGGCGGACAGGGCGCCATGCATGGTGAGGGCATGGCCCTCGCTCATATTGGTCACATGGACCTCCTTCAGTGGGCCCCAGCCCACAGCGTGCTCAATAACAGCGCCGGGATGGTCCGTATGGAGGTGCGCCAGCACCCTGTCGCCCTGACGCTCCGTCAGGACAAAGCTGGAGAACTCCTGCAGGGATTTCTCCAGCTCCTGCAAATTAATCTTGGCATTCTTGATGGCAAAGCGCACACAGAAGGGGCGCACCATATCCTCCCTGGGGTCAGGCAAGCCCGGCTGGCGTGATTCCAGACCCAGGGACAGGCTGACGGCGGGGGAGACGAAATTGCCATCCAGCCCCCTCAGGCAGCCCCTTAAGAAGGTGAACATAATGCGGGCCCCGGCATCGGCTTCCAGTCCTTCCATAGACTTCTGGCCCGCCTCTATGGCCTTTTCCAAAATCTCTGTAATGGGCATATTGGCCCGCACCGCGTGATAAGCCCCCTTGGCCACCGCCTTAGCCACGGTGATGATAGGACGTTCCACGTTCTCAGGAATAATGCGCTGAGCGTAGAGAATGCCATACTGGAAAGCCTTGCCGAACTCCGAGGAGGTAGCATTGTACTTGCCGGACAGGCCCTTCCCCAGGCCCCTGAACAGCTGTGCCAGTACCACGCCGGCATTGCCCCGGGCGCCGAACACCGCCGCTGCCGCTACCCGACGGGAAAGACCGCCGATGCTGCCATCCTTTGACTCTGCCAGGGGCATCACCGCCGCCCCCATGGTGTGCAGCACGTGGGTGCCGGGCAGGCTCCCGGCCCCTGGCAGGGAATTTATCTGCTCATACTCCAGCAGAAACTCGCTGTAGGCTCCCGTAACCATTCTCTTAAAGTCACTGCCTGTAATAACTTCTTTATTTCCCGTCATAAAATCACGTCCGTTTCTGCATATTTTTGTCCTATAAAAGGATTATACTCTATTTTTCGCGAAATAGTAGTAATATCCCTTCAAAATGTAGTAAGATACTTATAAAATAATAAATTTTAAATAATAAATTGGTCTTGAGGAGGCTCCTATGCCAAATACAAAAAGCCAAGCTATTGAAAAAAAAGAAACGGTTGCAATGAACGCCGCCAAAACATCTGCCACGGCTGCCAAAGCCCCTAAAGCCACCGGCCCTCGGCCTGTACGCTCCCAGAAAAAGGTGGAGACTTTGACTCCGGCCTCCCCCAAAATGGAGGAACCTGCTGCCAAAGCCCCCCAAATGGTGGACCGCATCTTTGCCCTGGACATAGGCACACGCAGCGTCATCGGCGTGGTGGCAGACCGGGACACCGAGGGCAAGCTCCACATCATCGGCACCAACCGTGAGGAGCATATTACCCGTGCCATGCTGGACGGCCAGATACATGACGTGCCCCAGGTAGCCGCCATCATCGAAAAGGTCAAGGCACCTTTGGACGAAAAATTCGGTCCCCTGCGCACTGCCGCCGTGGCTGCTGCAGGCCGTGCCCTCTATACTATGACCGCCGAAGCAGAAATCGAGGTGAACGGGCTGGTCACCGCCCAGCAGCAGCAGGATTTGGACTTTGCAGGTGTCCAGGCCGCCCAAAAGCTGCTGGCTGATTCCCAGACCCTGGATGACCCCACCCGCTACTACTGCGTGGGCTACAGCACCGTGCGCTACCTGCTGGACGATATCCAGCTCAAAAGCCTCATTGGCCAGAAAGGCAAAAAAGCCAAGGCTGTAGTCATCGCCACCTTCCTGCCCCGCCAGGTCATCGACTCCATGCAGTCAGCCCTGCACGCCGTTTCCTTGGAAATGCGGGCCCTGACCCTGGAGCCTATCGCCGCCATCAACGTGCTTATTCCTCCCACCATGCGCCATCTGAACCTGGTGCTGGTGGATATCGGCGCAGGCACCTCCGACGTGGCCATCACCAAGAACGGCTCCGTCACCGCCTACGGCATGGTACCCCTGGCCGGTGATGAAATCACCGAGGCCATTTCCCAGAAATTCCTGCTGGACTTCAATGTGGCAGAAAAAATCAAAAGGCAGGCCACCCAGGGAGAAAACGTCACCTTCACGGACATCCTGGGCATGGAATACAGCCTTACTCCGGATGAGGTCATCGAGCCCATCCTGCCCAATGTGGAAAACCTGGCCAATGCCATCGTCAAGCAGATTATCGAGCTCAACACCGATGCCCCCCAGGCAGTGATGCTGGTGGGCGGCGGTTCCCTTACCCCCCATCTGCAAAAATACGTGGCAGAGGCACTGAATATGCCCCTCAGCAGGGTGGCCGTCCGCCATCCTGACAAGGTAGTGGACATAGAGGACCTGCCCGAGGAGCTCCAAAAACCCGATGCGGTAACCCCTTTGGGCATTTTGCAGATTGCCTCCCTCAACACCCTGCATTTCCTCACCGTCCATGTCAATGACATGGAATACAGCCTCTTTAACTTCCGTGACCTCACCGTCACCGACGCCCTGCTGAATGCAGGCATCAGCCTGAAAAAATACAACGGGCGCCCGGGCCTGGGCCTCATGGTAAGCCTGGGGGGAGAGCGCAAATCCTTCCCCGGCACCATGGGCAGCCTGGCCAAGATTACCCTGGACGGGGAGGAAGCCAGCCTGGACAGCATCATAAGGGACGGCAGCCATATTTCCATCGTCCCGGGCAAGGATGGTTTCACCCCGGAAATCTACCTGGGAGACCTGGTGACCGGCGGGCAGGAATACACCATCTACATCAATGGCAGAGAAAAGCACCTGCGGCAGAAAGTCACCGTCAACGGAGAAGAATCCGCCCCGGACCGCCAGCTGAAAGACGGGGACGTCATCGAAAACCGGGAATTCAAGAGCCTGGGAGAAGCACTGCAGGCCGCAGGCTACCCCCCACTGGGGCGCCGCATCAACTACAAGCTGAACGGTGCCGACAGCACCTACACCTGCACACCGGAAATACTTTTGGATGACGAACCTGCCACCATCTCCCAGCCCATCCATGAAGGGGACCATATCGACTACATCCCCCATGACGAGCCAAAGCTGGGCGACGTGCTGAAGCTCAAGGACACAGATACTGCCCTCACCATCTACTACGAAGGCAATGAATGCAAAATCCCCACCGGCAGCCTGGAACTCACCGTCAACGGGCGCAAAGCCAGCACCGGCACCATCCTGGATGACGGCTGCGATGTGAAATTCCAACGCTCCGCCAAAGCCGCCGTCACCGTCAGCGACGCCCTGCTGGCCGTGAACTTCAATCCCCCCTCCGCCACCAGCCGGGTGAGCTTCACCATCCTGGTGAACGGTCAGCCCGTGGACTTCACCGACCCCGTAAAGAACGGCGATACCCTGGAGGTGCAGATTACTCCCCTGGGCAGCGGCATCCATCCTCCTGCCTCCGGCCTGGACCGGGACAATCCCCATCTGACAGACAAAGGCACCAGTGCCCCCAAGCTCTCCGACCTTAACTCCGGAATCCCTGCCGGGCCCGGTGCCCCCGGCCACAAAGTAACCCTGGAAGACTTTATCCGCCACGATTGAGCCTGTCAGTAAAAAGCCGGTAAAAAGATTTTCCTTGCGTTGTCCGCCGAAAACAGTTATACTATTTTCATGTGTCAAATCGCATAAACCGAGAAATGTTCCATTCAGCATCAACCAAATTGTCTGTGGAGACTTTCCGGCATAGCATCACACCGGAGGTGAACCGAAAATGGCAGTCCCAAAGAGAAAAATGTCCAAGGCCCGCCGCGACAGTCGCCGCGCTAATTGGAAGCTCGAGGCTCCCGGCTTCGTATCCTGCCCTCAGTGCCACGAGCCTAAGCTCCCGCATCATGTGTGCACCGAGTGCGGCTACTACGACGGTAAGGAAGTCATTCAGGCCGCTGAGTAAGCAGCCTCAAAGACCTGTTGGATTTATCCAGCAGGTCTTTTTACCTTGATTGTAAAGCAAAATATCTTTTAAGTACCAACGCATACCCAACGATAATATGAGTCAGAGATATTCCTTGCAAGGCAATCGATATTATTTCACCATCTCCAGGAGGATGATTTGCATGTTCAAAAAACTCTTTTCCCTGATGGCAACTCTTGTCCTGTGCTGCTCCGTGACTTCTGCGGAAGCCTTCGACCCCAGCAGCCTCAGCGCCACTCCGGTAAACCTCTCCGTGGTGCTTGACACCCCCGCCGGCTATGCTGCCGAGCCTGAAAGAGTCTACGCCAACATCAACGAATCCCTGAACAAGATTTTCCCCAACAAGTCTATCTACAAAATCCAGCCCATCGAGGACAACGAAGCATACGTGCAGGTCTACCGCGAGGAAAACTGCCAGGCAGCCAGCGTCGATGACGGCTACACCACAGGCAACGGCATGCGCGACCTCACCCTCAAAAAGAGCGACCTGGCAACCCTGAACGACCACTTCGGCTCCGATTACCTTGTCTACATCCGCATCACCAACAGCGCGCCCCAGGTCAAGGTTGACTGGTTCTCCGCCGGCCAGCAGGTCAATGTCACCATGGACTTCCGCATCTGGTCCAAGGCCAAGAACGACTTCGTCTACATGAAGCGCGCCATGACCACCGGCAAATCCACCTCCTACTACGCAGGCATGGGCGACTCCGGCCATGCCATTGCCAAAGGCATCAAAAAAGGCCTGGCAGAAGTAGAAAAAGACGCCAGCAAAATCAGGATGGCTATGACTGAGTAACACTCGAAAGCAAATATCAAGATACTAAAAAGCGGTCGTATGAGCAGTACGACCGCTTTTTAGCTGTGTATTGTATTTAGGAGAGCTTAACGAAAGCCTGTACTTAATATACAGTAAATGATATTCATTGTCAATACCCTATTGAAAACTTTTCTCAGTTTTTTACTCTTTCCCCTTATTCACGATGAAATTATCCTCATCATCCCAATCATCCGGCATGCCCTTTACCAGGAGCACCGGGCAGGTCACATGCTTCATGACGTAATTTGACACGCTGCCTACCAAGAGGCTCCTGATGGTGCCGAAGCCGCGGCAGCCCATGATGATGAGGTCGCTTTCCTCCTCTTCGGCTACATCTGCGATGCACTCTCCCGGGTCGCCTACCTCCACTCTGGTATGAGCCTTCACCTCCGATGGAATGACGTGCATCAGGTCAGCCAGGAACTGGAAGGCCGCTACCTTCAGCTCGGCGGGGATATAGCCGGAGAGGCTCACCTGCTCGAAAGCGGAGATATTGCGGTTTAAGTCCACCGCCATCATTACCGTCATTTCCGCCCCCGTCACCGCCGCCAGATGGATGGCCTGGTTCACCGCCTTGAAGGCTTGCCCGGAGCCATCCGTGGGCACCAGGATGCGTTTGCATTCAATGTTTTCCTTGGGACGGCTCTTGATTTCATCTATGAGCTTGGCCTGCTCTGCCGTTGGAGCCGTATACCTTTCCTTGTTTTCTGCTGCTGTATTTTCTGCCATGGGACTCTATCCTTTCTTTGCAGTTTCCATCTTCTTAGTATGCTTAATTATCCACCAAACTGGAAAAGTCCTGCCTTGAAGGCAGGACTTTTGGGCTTTCGGCAAAGGACAGCTCAGGCTTCCTTGATCTCCGCCGCCAGCTTGTCCAGTTTTTCCTGATGCTCTGCGGCTCCTTTCACTCTTTTCTCTGCTGCCCTTTTAGCGCTGTAGAAACGCCAGCAGAAGAGGATGGCCACGCAGGCCATGTAGAGCATGAAAGCACCGATTTCCTTGCTTATGTCCCCAAGGCCGGCCCCTCTCTGGATAATATCCCTGACAAAGTGGAACTGCCAGGTCAGGGGGAAGATGTGGCTGAAATCCACCGCCCATTGGCTGAAAAAGGCCACCGGGCCGGTGGAGCCTCCCATGATGAAGCCCCCGGGGATGAAGAGGATCATCCGGGATGAAGCTATGCCGGGATTAGCCGCCGTCCAGCCGAAAAACAGGCTCAACATGCCTATGGTCACTGTCATAAAAGCCTGTATCAGCAAGAATTGCAGCAAGCTTCCCGAAAAAATCAAATCGCCCCAGATGCGGAAGACAGCCAGTCCCACCACCCAGGACACAATCAGGCAGCCTGCGTAGGGAAGCACCCTGGCTATGAGATCCCAGGGAGTGCCCTCCAAAAGGATCTTGTCCAGCTGATGGGTCAGTCTGAGCCTTGGTATCATGCCGATGGTGGCAAAAGTGAAGAACATGGCTCCGAAGAAAAAGAGGAAATACATGGAGGTGCCGTTCTCCGTGGAGTGCTGGGGATTGAAAAGCTCCCTTTCCGCCAGACTCACCGTGCCCGACAGGGTGTCGTTGGTGCTGCCCGTATCCCCCTGGGCCGCCGCATTGTCCAGGCCCACAATCTCATTGAGAGCCTCCTTCATATTGGAAGTGTTGGCAGAATTGGTATTGTCATAAAAGACGCCGATATTGGCAGCTGTGCCGGTATAGCGATCCTTCTCCAGCCCCCTGGGAAAATACACCACCGCATAGGCCTGGTCACGGTACATCAGTTCCCTGGGGTCTGCCGGGGTATTGAGCACCGCCGTGACCTCCATATACTCCGAGGCATCAATGCGATTGATCAGTTCCCTGGTATAGGCAGAGTTGTCCAGGTCTATCACCGTCACCTGAGCATCCCTGGCAAAATTTCCCGCCAAAAGCACCGAAAGAATCACGGAAATCACCATGGCCACCATAAGGCAGACCTTCTCATAGGGCATGCCCTGCCCTGAGAACAGGAACTTTACTTCATCTCTTAGTGAATTCACTGTCTTTCACCCCAATGGTCATCCCCGGGATAATGCCCTCCTGGGGGTCGATGTAAATGCGCACCTGAAAAGCGGTGAGGTCGGCCTGGCCCTTTTCCCGGGACTGCTTGAGATCTGCAAAGCCGGGAGCCTTGGTGAGGAGCCGCACGGTGCCGGTGACATCCTTGTCCCCTGCCACGGTCTGGCCCGTCAGCTCATCCCCTTCGGCGATATGCACCGCCTGCTCCTCGCTGACATAGATATCATAGTAGCTGCGGTTGCTCTCCAAGAGCACCACCGGAGTAGAGGGAGAAATCATCTCCCCTTCCTTAGCCAATATTTTCAGGATTTTGCCATCCTCAGGGGCGCGGAGAACCAGGCGCTCCTTTGCCACCTGGAGCTCTTTCAGCTGCACTTCCAGCTGCGCCTTCTGCTGGCG
>CAJOIN010000077.1:8152-12344 GCA_905234515.1 uncultured Selenomonas sp. | reverse complement strand
ATGATTGATATGATTATGCTCCGCTGCTCTGAGATTGATGTTAGGCTACCGTGGGACTATGAGGCTGCTTAAAGGGCTGGGGGGGGACCCACACAAACTGATGATGCCTCAAGAAATTTTTTATAAAAACTAAAGACAAATGTCCTCAGATATGCTATTATAAGACACATCTTCGGCAGAGAAGAACTAATGTCCGTGATAAACGGACAAGAGGTGTAAATATCATTCTGAGGAGGACAATATGGAAGGACTTATACCCGCCCTTGACGCAATCGACTCATTTATGTGGGGCCCGCCCCTTATCACCCTTTTGGTAGGTACTGGCATCTACCTGACCTTCAGGCTGAAACTTTTGCAGGTCATGCGCCTGCCCAAGGCTCTGGGCCTCATCTTCAAGGCCAAGAACCATGGTGAGGGTGATGTCTCCAGTTTCAAGGCCCTCTGCGTGGCCTTGGCGGCTACCGTGGGTACCGGCAACATTGTTGGTGTGGCTACTGCAGTGAAGGTGGGCGGCCCTGGTGCTATTTTCTGGATGTGGATGGCGGCTTTCTTCGGCATGGCAACCAAATACGCCGAAGGCCTCCTGGCTGTAAAGTACCGCACCACGGACGACAAAGGAGAGATTGCCGGCGGTCCCATGTTCTACATCCGCCACGGCATGGGTGAAAAGTACAAGCCCCTGGCGACCTTCTTCGCCATTGCCACGGTGCTGGTGGCCTGGCTGGGGATAGGTACCTTCCCTCAGGTGAACGCCATCGTGGACAGCGTGGAGCTTTCCTTTGGTGTACCCAAGCTGGCTACTGACGTATTCCTGACGGTGCTGATTGGCGCCATCACCATCGGCGGCCTCCAGAGTATTGCCAAGGTGGCCGGCAAGGTCATTCCTTTCATGGCTGTTATGTACATCATCATCAGCCTGGGCCTGATTCTCATGAATATCGATGCTGTGCCCGCTGCTGTGGGCCTGATTCTTGAGAGTGCCTTCACGGGCTCTGCTGCTGCCGGCGGTTTTGCAGGTTCCACCATCATGATGGCCATGCAGAACGGTATTGCCCGCGGCGTCTTCTCCAACGAGTCCGGCCTGGGCTCCGCTCCTATTGCAGCAGCCGCTGCCAAGACCAAGGAGCCTGCTGAGCAGGGCCTTATCTCCATGACTGGTACCTTCATCGATACTATCATCATCTGCTCCATGACGGGCCTGGCTCTGGTGCTCACCGGCGTATGGCAGGGTGACACCGCAGGCGCAGCCATGACCAGCGCAGCCTTTGCTTCCGCTTACGGCGAAGTTGGCACCTGGCTCCTGACCATCGCCCTGGCGCTCTTCGCCTTCACCACTATTCTCGGCTGGAACTACTACGGCGAGCGTGCTGTCATCTATCTCATGGGCACCAAGGGCGTGCTGCCCTACCGCCTTATCTTCATCGCCCTGATTGCTTCCGGTGCCTTCCTCAAATTGGAAGCTATCTGGATTCTGGCAGATATCGTCAACGGCCTCATGGCCATTCCGAACCTCATTGCCCTGATTGCGCTCTCTGGTGTGGTTGTGGCTGAGACGGAGCAATATCTGGAGAAAAACAAGGAAGTCCGGGCAGAGCAGGCCGTGCAGGATTAAAACAAGTTAATTTGTGCATATTTATACTAAAGGTCAGCCCTTAGGGGCTGGCTTTTTTTAGCGTGATTTATCAGTCTTTGCAGGACTTTGACAGAGTTTCTGAAAAAAGTTTGAAAAGAAAAGGTTTACTATGACATTTGTAACAGGTTTTCAAGACATATTGTGACAGATTTCAGCTGACTTTGAATTGATTATAAATTAAAATATGTATAGTCAGAAAATAAATAAATAAAAAACTGACATGAAAATTAATTTCAAGGATTGTGGGTAGTTGTAGAAAGGAGATTTTTCAATGGAAATCGCATTCTGCCGAATTGATGACCGTCTCATTCACGGCCAGGTGGCTACGACCTGGAGCAAGATTACGGGCTGCAACCGCATCATGTGCTGCAGCGACGAGGTTGCTAAGGACGAGATGAGAAAGAAGCTCTTGCTGCAGGTTGTTCCTCCCGGACTCAAGGGATATGTGGTGCCGGTGGACAAGGCTGTTGAGGCTTACAAGAACCCGAAGTATGATGCCTTCAAGACGCTCTTCCTTTTCACCAAGCCCGGTGATGTGGTTCGCGCTGTGAAGGGTGGCATTCCTTTCACTTATGTGAACCTGGGCGGCATGTGCTATCGCGAAGGCGATACGCTCATTTCCACCGCTGTGGCTGTAAACAAAGAGGATGCAGCTGCTATCCGCGAGCTGGTTGAGATGGGCATCAAGGTGGAGATTCAGAAGACTCCTGCCGACAACAAGGGCGATGCTATCGCAGCCCTGAACGCCAAGGGCCTCTAATTGGCGGCTGGCCGGGGCGTTAGGGATTTTAGCTCCGGCTGCTCCAGAGGGGCAAATGCTTGGAAGGGTTTATATAGGGATTTATTTATCAATAGAGTTAAGTGGGAATTATTCAAAGGGGTGCTTTAAACATGACCACAATGCAATTTATCATGCTCTTTGTCGTGGCTGCTGTGGCCGGCATGGGCTCCGTGCTGGATGAGTGCCAGTTCCATCGTCCGCTGGTGGCTTGCACGCTGGTGGGCCTGGTGCTGGGCGACATTACCACCGGTATTATCCTCGGCGGTACGCTGGAAATGCTGGCTCTGGGCTGGATGAACGTCGGCGCTGCTATGGCTCCTGACGCCGCTCTTGCTTCCGTCGTTTCTGCTATCCTCGTTATCGTGGGTCACCAGAGCATTGGTGCAGGTATTGCTATCGCCATACCTCTTGCCGCTGCCGGCCAGGTGCTCACCATCTTCGTTCGTACCATTACCGTGTTCTTCCAGCATGCTGCGGACGGCTTTGCTGCCAAGGGCAACTGCTTCGCTATTGAGATGTGCCATGTGGGCGGTCTGCTGCTCCAGGCTCTTCGTGTGGCTCTGCCTGCTGCTGCCATCGCTGCTGTGGCCGGTACTGATACGGTCAACAACTTCCTGAACTCCATTCCTGAGGTCATCACCCGCGGCTTGCAGGTATCCGGCGGCTTCATCGTGGTCGTAGGTTATGCCATGGTCATCAATATGATGAACGCCAAGAGCCTCATGCCTTTCTTCTTCCTGGGCTTCCTCATTGCTGTGTTCACCGACGTCAACCTCATCGGCTTCGGCGCCATCGGCCTCATCTGCGCTTACTTCCACATCAAGAGCCTGCAGCGTGAGCTGGAGAGCGCTGCCGCAGGCCCCGTGCGCAGCGGCAACCCTGTAGATGACATTGACGATTCTGATCTCATGTAAGGGAGGAGAGCAAATCATGGCAAATAAGCTTACTAAGGGCGACCTTATCAATATCTTTATCCGTTCCAATTTCTTGCTGGGTTCCTTTAACTTCGAGCGTATGCAGTCCATCGGTTTCTGCGTCTCCATGATCCCGGCCCTCAAGAAGCTCTACAAGGGCGAGGAGCTGAACCAGGCTCTGAAGCGCCATCTGGAGTTCTTCAACACTCAGCCGTTCCTTGCTACTCCCATCATGGGCATCATCGCCGCTATGGAGGAGAAGCGTGCCAATGGCGCTGACATCAGCGACCAGACCATCTCCGGCGTCAAGGTCGGTCTTATAGGGCCTCTGGCCGGCGTAGGCGACCCTATTTTCTGGGGTACCCTTCGTCCGGTGCTGGCAGCTCTCGGTGCAGGTATCGCCCTCACCGGAAGCATTATGGGCCCCCTGATTTTCTTCGTGGCCTTCAACGCTATCCGTCTTCTCACTCACTGGTATGGTGTTATGTACGGCTACGACAAGGGCACCGAGCTGGTCAACGAAGTTGGCGGCAACCGCATGCGTTACCTCACTGAGGGCGCCAGCGTTCTGGGTCTCTTGGTCATGGGCGCCCTGGTGGCAAAGTGGACCACGGTCAACATGCCTCTGGTCATGTCCTCCTATGTGAACAGCCAGGGTGAGCAGGTGGTCACCACCGTGCAGACCATACTGGACAGCCTGATGCCGGGCATTGTTCCCCTGCTCATGACCTTCGCCTGCATGGCTCTCTTGAAGAAGGGAATCAATCCTCTCATCATCATTATCGGTCTCTTTGCGCTGGGCATCTGTGGCTACGCCATCGGCCTCTTCGCATAAGATACATACACATCCACAATCCATTGTTT
>CAJOIN010000077.1:0-8108 GCA_905234515.1 uncultured Selenomonas sp. | reverse complement strand
TGGCAGAACGGTATATAACAGTATATAATATTATCAAAATATATGCCGGTGAAAGGCGAGTCGGGGGAAAGGGGCTTGAAAATATAGATGGAGCAGCGGGAAAAATTCTTCTGGGCCATGATGGGGCTGATGGGGGTGTTCCTGGTGTTCCTGGGTCTGATGGAGGCGGCCAAGGTGGATTTTTCTGCCCGTCAGACAGAGGGGCGCAGGAAGCTGGGGGCGGTTTATATGACTCTCAACAACCCTTTTTACGAGGTGGTTGACGAGGAAATCCGCACGGCAGTGGAAAACCGGGGGGATGTGCTTATCTCCCGGGACCCGGCGCTCTCCGTGGAGCGTCAGAACGAGGAGATAGAGGAGCTTATAGCCGACGGGGTGAAGCTTATCTTCATCAACCCCGTTGACTGGCAAAAAAGTTCCACAGCTATTGAAAAAGCTTGGAGAGCGGGGGTGCCGGTGATAGCCATAGATACCAATGTGGAGAATGACGAGCATGTGGCCTCCACCGTGGTATCGGACAATTATCTGGCCGGGCAGCAGTGCGCCCACCATCTCATTGCCCATCGCCGGAGCGGCCGGGTGGCCCTGCTCACCCACAGCCAGGCCCGTTCCGCCCAGGAGCGCATACAGGGCTTTCTTGATGTGCTGGCGGACAATCCCGGCTTTGAGGTGGTGGCCTCCGAGGAGTGCCGGGGGCAGCTGGAAATTGCCATGCCTGTCATGGAGGAAATGATTAGGCGCCATCCTGAGATTGATGTGGTCATGGCCCTTAATGACCCTGCGGCCATGGGGGCTATGGCGGCCCTGCGCCAGACGGGCAGGCTGCCCGGGGTGGCGGTCTACGGAGTGGACGGAGTGACGGAAACGAAGGATATGATTAAGAGCGGGCACATGCAGGCCACGGCGGGCCAGTCTCCCCGCATGATAGGACGGCTGGCGGTGGAGCAGGCCTATAGGGTTCTGGAGGGCCAGCAGCCGGAAAAGCTGGTGAAGCTGCCCACGTTCCTCATCACCAGTGAAAATGTGGCGAATTTGGAACAGGGGGGCTGGGAATGATGGAGCGCAGTTTTGTCCTTTGGCGGGAGATTTTCGAAGGCGGCAGCCCCATCAAACGCCTGCACCAGCTCTTGTGGATTTACAATGGCGTAGTGGTGGCGCTGCTGGCCGGGTTTTACTTTGTTACCCAGCAGAAGATTATCGAGGCCATGGCCGCCCATGCCTTTTTGGAGACCCTTCCCATTGTGCCCTTGCCGCCCGAGCAGGGACTTATGTTCTCCATCGGAGCCTTTTTAATGCTTTTGGTCAGCGGCAGGCTGTATCACCATGGGGGACTGAGCCAGGGGGCCAGATATTTTGCCCTGGTGGTGGAAACGGCGGCCTGCATTGTGGTCATGCGCAGCCTGAGCCTGGCCTATGACGGGCTGGTGCTGCTGGTGGTGGCAGACCTTATGCACCGCTACGACGGGCACAATATCGGGAGCCTCCTGGTCAGCGCCATGCTGGTCCTCTACTTCCTGGCTGATTATAACCTGATTGTCTCTCACGGGGCAGTAGCGCCCTTTGATTCTTATGCCGCCTATTACAACAGCAGCGTAAGGGGCTGGCTCATGGCCATAAAGAACGGTTTTTCCTCGGTGAATCTGGTGCTGTTCGCCCTGTATCTGGCCATGCTGATTCAGAGCAAGCATCAGGAGAAGGAGCGCATCCAGTCCCTGAATGACCAGCTGGAGAAAGCCAACAGGCAGCTGCGGCTCTATGCCATAGAGGCGGAGCGCACGGCAGAAACCAGGGAGCGCAACCGTCTGGCCAGGGAAATCCACGATACTCTGGGCCACACCCTGACAGGTCTGGCCACAGGCATGGACGCCTGCCTGGTGCTCATAGACGCGGCTCCCCAGGAGGCCAGGAAGCAGCTGTCAAAGCTCTGCCAGGTGGCCCGCCATGGCCTGAAGGACGTGCGGCGCTCTGTGAAGAAGCTGCGCCCTGATGATTTGGAGCGGATGCCCCTTCGGGAGGCCATTACCCATGTGGTGCAGGAGTTCGGGGAAACCACGGGCATGGAGGTGAAGCTCTCCATTGAGGGCTGGCCTGAGCGCCTGAGGGAGGATGTGGAGGAGGTCCTCTACCGCATTGTCCAGGAAGGCCTTACCAACGCCAAGCGTCACGGCCATGCCCGGCATGCCTCGGTGGCCTTCAGGTTTGAGCAGGGGCGCCTTTCCCTGGTCATAGCTGATGACGGGGAGGGCTGTCCTGATGTTTCGCCGGGCTTTGGCCTCAGGCATATGAAGGAGCGGCTTGACCTTTTGCACGGCAGCCTGCGCTGCTGGTCGGATAATGGATTTACCCTGGAGGCCATAGTGCCTGTGGGTCAGATAGCAGGGGCAGAGAGTGCCCGGGGGGAATGAAACAATGATTAAAGTCATGATAGTGGATGACCAGGAGCTCATCCGTGACAGCCTGAAAATCGTGCTGGACCAGAATAATGATATAAAGGTGACGGCTCTGGCCTCCGACGGCCAGGAATGCCTGGAGCTTTTGAAGAAGGAGCTGCCTGAGGTCATCCTGATGGATGTGCGCATGCCGGAGCTGGACGGGGTGCAGGCTACCAGGATCATCAAGGAGCTTTATCCCGAGGTGCGCATTATCATCCTGACCACCTTCGACGATGAGGAATATGTCTACAATGCCCTGAAATACGGCGCCAGCGGCTATATGCTGAAGGGCGTTTCCGTGTCGGAGCTGTCTAGCGCCATCCGCACGGTGGCCTCCGGCGGGGCCATGATAAACCCGGAGGTGGTCACCAAGGTGGTGAAGCTCTTCAGCCAGATGGCCCAGCAGGGCGGCACCGCTTCTGTTTCTGTGGAGACCAACGGGGGAACGGAGCTTTTCAGCCGCACCGAGAGAAATATTGCCCTGCTGGTGGGACATGGCCTTTCCAACAAGGAAATCGCCGAAAGGCTCAGGCTCTCAGAGGGCACCATCCGCAACGGCCTTTCTTCTGTGCTGGCCAAGCAGGGGCTCAGGGACCGCACACAGCTGGCTATTTGGGCGGTGCAGACGGGACTGGCCAACGAGATGGTGGATGACTGATGGACACTAACGCTAAAACCTGGTATCTGCGGCTGCTGGTCTGTCTGATGGCAGTCTTTGTGCTCTGGGTATACCAGGTGTCCCACACGCGCACCAAGCTCACCATAGGCGTTTTTGTGGGCAGCGCCTGGGATGTGCCCAGCGGTGACGGCTATGCGGTGACAGATACGGTCATCAAGAGCTTTCAGGAAGAGCATCCGGAGGTGGATGTGACTTACGTCAGCGGCATCAAGCGGGAGGACTACAGGGAGTGGCTGGCCGAGCAGCTGCTGAAGGGCACGGAGCCCGATGTGTTCATGGTTCCGGCTGAGGACTTCGATACTTATGCCAGGATGGGAGCCATCAGGAACTTGACGGATATCAGCCAAAGGGACAGGGGCTTTGATGAGGATGGCTTCTATCAGGTGGCTTTGGACTGCGGCCGGATTCGCGGGGGAGCTCTCTATGCCTTGCCGGTGGAGTGCGCCCCTACCATGATGTTTGTGAACAAAACCCTGCTGGACAGGGAGGGCATAGAGATGCCCTCCTCCGACTGGACCTGGCAGGATTTTTACAGTATCTGCGCCAGGGTTACCAAGGATACAGACGGGGACGGGGTGCTGGATCAGTTCGGGGTATATGACTATACTTGGCGCCTGGCTGCCTTGACCAATGGGGTGCAGCTTTTCAGCAAAGGCGGAAGGTCCTCTTATTTTGCCGACCCCCGCATGGAGCAGGGGGTGAATTTCCTGCTGTCCCTGAGGAAGCTCCGGCAGGGGCAGGAGGTTACCAGCAGGGATGTGGATTTGGGCAGGGTGGCCTTCCGTCCCTTTACCTTTGCGGAGTACAAGACATATAAGCCCTACCCCTGGCGCATTAAGAAATTCTCTGATTCGGAGTGGGATTGCGTGCGCTTGCCGGCGGGGCCCCAGGGCAGGAATGTGTCCCCCGTCAGCACCCTGCTGCTGGCCATGAGCAACCGTACCTCTGAGCCGGGACTGGCCTGGCAGCTCATGAAGAAGCTCTGCATGGACCCCGGGGTGCAGATGAGCATTTTGGAAAAATCCCAGGGGCTTCCCGTCAGACGGGAAGTGGTGCTGCAGGCGGCGGCCAAAGACCAGGCGGGGGGCAACGGGGCAGGCATGTACAGCATGGATTTGGCGGCGGTTAGCAGCATTATGGAAGAAGCCGTGCCCACGCCCACGCTTCCCGATCAGGAGACAGCCATGATGATGGCGGAGAGGAGCATGCAGGAGATACTCTCCGGCGAGGTATCTGTGGCCAATGCCCTGCACAAGCTCCAGAAGGATGTCAACGCTTATCTCCAGCGGTAATTTTTCATAAGGCCGGCGGACGCCTGACGGTGCCCGCCGGCCTTTTTTTAGATGGTGATTAGAAGAATTTTACGGCGCACAAGGAAATCTGGCATTGAGGGCGAATATCATAGGCGAGGAGGTGTGCTTCAATGTCATACGGAAGATATTGCCCGATTTTTCTCCTGAGCCTTGTCTTGCTGCTGCCCCTGCCGGCAGCGCAGGCCGCAGCCCATGATGATGAGATTGTGCCTGTGGTGGAATTTGAAGAGGATGCGTTGGACAAGGGAGACAAGGCGGAAAAGGCGGAGAAAGTGCACCCTTCCGACAAGAGCCGGGCAGACAACTGGTTCCAAACGCCTGAGGAAGAGGCAACGCCTGCCGCCAAAGAGGAAAAGGATACCCCAAAAGTGGAACGCTTTGTCAGAATCCTGTCTGATGAAAGCGGCTTTGTTTACTATCTTGATACCCAGAATATCCGCTGGACCCATCCGCCTTATGCCATCAATGAAAGGATTGTGGATTTGTGGGTGAAGCTGGTCCAGGAGGATGATACCGGCTATGGCTCAGGAGAAGAGGCGGGCTACAGCTATCCCAAGACCTACTTCATGGAGCATTACTACCTGTGGCCCGACAGGCAGCAGATACAGTTCCTGAGCGAGCTGGAGGTAACAGGGCGTCCCCAGAACGCCATCAAGGAAAGGCCTTATAGTGCCAGCAACTGGGAGAATCTGGTGCCCGGCTCCCTTGAGGATGAGATATACCATGCTGCCATGAAGTATCTGAAGAAGCAAAAGGGCAAGAACATGAAAATGACTCGTCACGGGAAGAACATTACCGCCAGGGATGCGGTGGAAGAATATCTGCGCATTTCCCTTTAAGGTACTTATCAACAGAACAAGGGGTTTTTGTCCACAAGGATTGGTGGATAATCCCTTTTTGGAAACTCATTATCCACATAAGATGAGACGTTATCCACAGATTTGTGGATAAATCTGTGGATAACTAAAGAGAGGAGGGGTGGTCTTGCAGGAACAGCGCAGCAACAGGCGGCAGATAGACGATATTACCGGACTGTTCAATATGAACCATTTTCTGGAGGACGCCTCTGTCTTGCTGAGGGATTCGGAAGATGGGGACATGGCCTTCGTATATTTCGATATTGAGAACTTCAAGGCATATAATCAGGCTTATGGTTTCCATGCAGGCAATGCCTATCTGAGGCAGGTGGCCTATATTTTAAGGGATACCTTCCCTGACGGGGTGCTGGCCAGGCTTCATGAGGACCATTTTGTGGCGGCCCTGATCAACGAGGAGATTGTGCCCAGGGTCCTGAAGGTGCAGGAGCGCGTGCAGGCTTCCACCCAGCAGGTGGACATCAAGATGAAGGCCGGCATCTACGTGTCGGAAGGCGATGCGGCCGATGTGACGGTGGTGCTGGACAGGGCCAAGCTGGCCTGCGAAAGCATCAAGAGGCTGTACGACCAGAGCTATTGTTATTACGATGCCTCCATGGAGGCCGAGCAGAAGCTGCGACAGTACATTGTCAGCCGCTTCGAGTCTGCCATGGCCCGGGGGGAGATTCGCGTGTACTATCAGCCGGAGGTAAGGGTTCTCACCCGCCAGGTGTGCGGCTTTGAGGCGCTGGCCCGCTGGCTGGACCCGGTTTACGGCATGATTTCTCCAGGCATTTTTGTGGAAGTGCTGGAGGAGGCGCACCTGTCCGACAGGCTGGACCTGTATATAGTGGAGCAGGTATGCAAGGATTTTGCTGAGGTGAGAGCCCATGCCGGGGATGGTTGGAACCTTGCCCGCATATCCGTGAATCTTTCCAGGATAGATTTCCAGTTGAAGGACATGTTTGCCGCTATCGAAAAGATACGCGAGGAAACAGGCACCCTCCGGGAGCAGCTGCACATCGAGGTGACGGAAAGCGCCATTGAGGATGAGATGCTGCAGGAAACTATCCAGCGTTTTCGTTCCGCGGGCTATGAGGTCTGGATGGATGACTTCGGCAGCAGGTACTCTTCCCTGAATAATCTCATCAAATATGAATTTGATGTGGTGAAGCTGGACATGCAGTTTATGCGCATGTTCAAGGATAACCCCAAGGCCAGGACTATGATCAAGGGCATTGTGGGCCTGGCCAAGGATTTGGGCATTCACACCCTGGCCGAGGGGGTGGAGACGGAGGAGCAGTTCGCCTTCCTGCAGGATATAGGCTGCGAAATGGTGCAGGGCTATCTCTTTGGCAGGCCGGCCCCTCTTAAGGATGCGGTGGGCTTCTATGCCGGGGAGAAAGCTAAATTGCTCTTCGAGCCCTTTGATGAGGCAGCTTATTATAAAAATCTTGGCAAGGTGAATGTGCTGAGCACCTTGCCGTTCCTGTCGCCTGATGAGCGCAGGTACCACATCAGCGATGTGCCCCTGACCATTTTGGAGAATCGGGCAGGCAGGCTGTCCGTTCTTTATGCCAACCAGGAGTTCGAGAATTTTCTCATAAGCGTTGGCGTGTCCGGTGTGTCGGAGATGCTCAGGGGCTTTTTGGATGAAAATGGGCAAATCAACAAGCGCTTTCAAAGCCTTACGGAGCGGGCGGTGACATCCGGGGAGGAGCAGGTAACAGACCAGGTGGTGAATGGCAATATCTGCACCATGCGCGTCAAATGCGTTTCCTGGGATCAGGAGAGAAATATTGCCGCCCTGGCGGTGATAGCTGACAACCTGAGCCTGGCCGGCGCAGGCGACAAGGCGGCCTATACCAGGCTGGCCATGCAGCATTTTATGGATATGCACATCCGCATCGACCTTTTTGATGAAAAAGAACAGGTCAGGAACATTTATGTGGATGGAAGCCAGGCCAGGGTAGCGACTGCAGCCACCGCCGCCAGGAAGGCGGTGCTGGCCTACGCCAGGCAATACATTGCCAAAGGTGAGAAGTGGAAATTTTGCAGATTCTACGACCTGCGCACCTTTGAAACGAGGCTGAAGACCAAAGGGGCCAAGCAGCTGATGGCCCTGTTCCACACCAAAAAGCCTTCCTTCGGGAGGGCTCTTTTGTGTGTTGAAATGCTGAGGGGAGATGTCTGTCGGCAAAATCTGAATCCTAAAGGGACTAGCTTACGCGTCGTAATGGCGTTATAACGAGGAAGAAGATGTCCCCCATCTCTATAGATGGGGGGCTAACCGCATAATAGGCGGCGAGTATATATCTCCCGCCTCGTTGAAACGCCAAGAGGAAGTTTTGCCTATGGCAAAACTGGAACAACGGCGTTATAATATACGAAGTGTTGTCTTAGGTTGGAAACTTTGGAGGCAGTGGATTTTGAACAAGAAGATTGTCTGGCTTATGGCCCTGTTTATATTTGCCTTGTGCCCGGCGGCTCAGGCGGAGGATATGCGTTTTGTGGATGCGGATGGCGGCACAGGCTATTACCTGGATGTCAGCGCTCTGTCCGTGGGGCAGGAGGGCAACCCTGCCGAGACTGTTTTTACGGCCCGGATTGCGGTGGTGAAGGCTGACTACAATAAGCGCTATCTTTATCAGATGCGTTTCAATCCCCAGAAGGGAACTTATGAAATCTTGAATTCAGAGGTTCAGGCCTATGATACCAGGGCGGTGCTGGAAAGGAGCACTCTGGCCAGGGAGCCGCGTCACTACGGCCTGAGCTCTCCCATGCACAGCATAGTGTCCTTCATCTATGAGTGGCAGGCGGAGCAGAATAA
>CAJOIN010000076.1 GCA_905234515.1 uncultured Selenomonas sp. | reverse complement strand
GATAGCCACACGGCCCACGAAAGCATCAGCCTCCAGGGTGGTGACCATCATCTGCAGAGGAGCGTCAGCATTGCCCTGGGGGCAGGGAATCTCCTTGACGATGGTTTCCATCAAGGGCTCCAAGTTGTCGTTGTCATCATCCATGCTGTACTTGGCAATACCGTCACGGGCAGTAGCATAAATAACAGGGAAGTCCAGCTGCTCATCGTCAGCATCCAGCTCCATGAAGAGCTCCAGCACCTCATCATAGACATCATCCACGCGCTGGTTGGGCTTGTCAATCTTGTTGATGACCACGATGGGCTTCAGACCCTGCTCCAAAGCCTTGCGAAGCACGTACTTGGTCTGGGGCATGGGGCCCTCGAAGGCATCCACCAGCAGAAGCACGCCGTCCACCATGTTCAGGACACGCTCCACCTCGCCGCCAAAGTCAGCATGGCCCGGGGTATCAACGATATTGATCTTGATGTCGTTGTACATGACAGCCGTGTTCTTGGACAAGATGGTGATGCCGCGCTCACGCTCGATGTCACCAGAGTCCATGACGCGCTCCTCCACTTTCTCGTTAGAGCGGAAAACATGGCTCTGCTTCAGCATAGCATCCACCAGGGTGGTCTTGCCGTGGTCGACGTGGGCTATGATGGCAATGTTCCTGAGTTTTTCATTCGTGCTCATTCTTGTTTATATGCCTCCTATTAATATAGCGGGTAAAATCCCTTGGGTTTTCAAACAATAGTATAATATTATCCCATGGCGTTTTTCATGTCAATAACCATTTCACATATTATTCTAGATATGTTAGTATAGTAGCATTCCAACACAAAACAATGAGGAGGTATCCTTGTGCGTATTTTAATAGGAAACGATGACGGAGTTGAAGCCCGGGGACTGGAAGCCCTGGTGAAAGTCCTCCATAAAGACCATGAAGTAATCGTCGCCGCCCCCCTTCACCAGCAGAGCGGCATGTCACATGCCCTGACCATCGGAGACAGCATGGAGCTGGTAAAAAACAAACGGCTGGAAAAGCTCTACGGCATCGAAGCCTGGGGCGTCGACGGCACTCCCGTGGACGGCGTGAAGCTCTACCTGGAGGAACTAGGCAAAAAAGAGAGCGTGGACGTGGTTCTCTCCGGTATCAACAACGGGGCCAATCTGGCAACGGACATTCTCTACTCCGGTACTGTAGGCGCTGCCCGGGAAGGCTTCCTCCACGACCTGCCCTCCTTTGCCATCTCCCTGGATGCCAAAAGCGAAATTTCCTTTGACATGGCTGCTGCCATCTTTAAGAATTATCTGGAAAAAACCATGGCAGAACACAACCATCCCTTCCTCTATAATATCAATTTTCCCCAGTCCTTCCAGGACCGCAAGCCGGAATTTCTCTTCAGCCGCCAGGGCCGCCGTGATTACCTAAATGCCTTCATACGGCAGGAAAAAGACGGCAGGATTTTTTACACCGTGGCGGGTGAAATTTACGACACAGACAAGGGAGAGGCCACAGATATTTATGCCACAGAGCAGGGCTTTATCTCCGTCACCCCCCTTACCACTGATCTGACAGATTATCAAATACTCGATGAACGCCTTGCCCAGTAAAACCTGGCAAAGCCACATTCCTACAAATGCAACATGAAAAGGATTGCTTCCCCAACACTGGTTGGGAGCAATCCTTTTCATATTTATATGTATTTTTATTAACCAAACAAGGAAACCTGGTCGCTTTCGCTCATACCTGCCAGACAGCCATGGTCGCGGAGAATTTCAATATTGGTCTTGGAAATGCCGGAACGCCGTCTGAGGTTCTCTATGGAAGTAAACACGCCGTCCTTCCTGGCCTCCACAATACCCTGGGCTGCCTTTACGCCCATACCGGCCAGGGAGGCCAGGGGCGGCAGCAGGGAATTGCCATCTATAATGAATTTTTCTGCATCACTGCGGTAAATATCCACCAGCTGGCAATCAAAGCCGCGTATGTAAAGCTCCCAAGCCAGCTGCAGCACTATCAAGGTTGCACTCTGCTTGGCGTCCAGCTTCTGCTCCTTGGCAATATTTTCCAGTTCATCTATCTGCTGCTTCACAAAATCCTTGCCCCGTGACACAACATTGGCATCAAACTCCGCCGCACGGATGGAGAAGTAGGCCGCATAGTACGCCAGGGGATAATGGACCTTGCAGAAGGCTATGCGGTAAGCCATCATTACATAGGCCGTAGCATGAGCTCTTGGGAAGAGATATTTGATTTTCTGGCAGGACTCAATATACCATTCGGGAATGCCTCCTGCCCGCAGAGTTTCCACCACTTTCTCATCTATCCCCTTGCCCTTTCGCACCTTCTCCATGGTCTTGAAGGAAAGCAGGGGATCTATGCCGTTGTGGATAAGGTACATCATAATATCATCACGGGCAGAGATAGCGTTCTTAAGGGTGCACTGGCCACTGCGTATCAGATCCTGGGCGTTGCCCAGCCAAACGTCCGTACCATGGGAGAAGCCGGAAATGCGCACCAAATCCGAGAAGCAGTCCGGATGGGTGTCATCAATCATCTTCCTGGTGAAGTCGGTGCGGAACTCGGGGATGCCGAAGGTGCCGGAAGTAGCCCCCAGTTCCTCGGGGGTAAGCCCCAAAGCGTCCGTGCTGTTGAAGATGGACATGGTGGCGGGGTCATCAAAGGGAATGGTCTTGGGGTCACGATTGGTCAGGTCCTCAAGCATCTTGATGACTGTGGGATCATCATGCCCCAGAATATCAAGCTTAACCAGACGGCTGCTGATGGAATGGTAATCGAAATGGGTGGTGATGATGCCGCAGTTCATATCGTTGGCAGGATGCTGGATAGGCGTAAAGAAGTGCACATCCATATTCCGGGGCACAACCATGATGCCTGCCGGATGCTGTCCTGTAGTGCTCTTGACGCCCATGCAGCCCTTGGCCATCTTGTCGATATAGGCAATATGCCGCCTTTCACCCTTTTCTTCAAAGAATTTCTTCACATAGCCGAAGGCAGTCTTGTCTGCCACGGTCTGAATGGAGCCTGCCTTGTAGACATTGTCCTTGCCGAAGAGGATTTCCGTGTACTTATGAGCCACAGGCTGATAGACGCCGGAAAAGTTCAAATCGATATCGGGAACCTTGTCACCATCAAAGCCCAGGAACACTGCAAACGGTATGTCGTGGCCGTCCTTCAGCAGCCTGGTACCGCACACGGGACACTCCATATCCGGCAGGTCATAGCCGCAGCCATAGGAGCCGTCAGTGATGAACTTGCTGTACTGGCAATGAGGGCACCGCCAGTGGGGTGGCAAAGGATTAACCTCTGTAATCCCTGTCATGGTGGCAATAAAGGAAGAGCCGACAGAACCACGGGAGCCAACCAGATAACCGTCATCATTGGACTTTTTAACCAGGCGCTGGGCAATAAGGTACAACACAGAGAAACCATGGCCGATGATGGGCTTCAGCTCCTGCTGCAGGCGTGCCTCCACAATCTCGGGCAGATTATCCCCATACATGAGTTTGGCCTTGTTGTAGGACATAGAGCGGATTTCTTCGTCCGCCCCGGGAATCATGGGAGAATAGAGGTCATCAGGAATGGGCTTGAAGTTCTCTATCATCTCATTGATTTTCCTGGGATTGGTGACCACAGCTTCATAGGCCAGTTCCTCCCCCAGATAATCAAACTCCGCCAGCATTTCCTCAGTAGTACGCAGGTACAAGGGCGGCTGCATCTCCGCATCATCAAAGCCTTTGCCCTTCATGAGGATAGCACGGTAAATAGAGTCCTCAGGATTCAGGAAATGCACATCACAGGTAGCCACCAGCATTTTCCCGGCTTTTTGGGCCAGCTCTGCCACCTTGAGATTGATTTTCCGCAAATCATCATCATTATTTACACTGGTAAACTCATCTTTGCGCTTCAAAAAGTCGTTATTGTGAATGGGCTGAATTTCCAGGTAATCGTAGAAATCCACTATCTCCATCAATTCCTCATCACTAGAGCCTGCCACAATGGCACGTATGAGCTCCCCCGCCTCGCAGGCTGAGCCTATAATAAGCCCTTGGCGGTATTCCTGGATGATAGCCTTGGGCAGCCTTGGCTGTCTATGGAAATATTTCAGATGGGACAAAGACACCAGCTGATAAAGATTGCGCAGTCCGTTGGGATTCTTGGCCAGCAGGATGATATGGTTGGCACGCTTCTGCTCGAAATCGTCCCCCACCAAATATCCTTCCATGCCATAAATGACCTTGATGTCCAGCTTGTTTTCCTTGACAGCTTTAGCAGCATCAGGAAAGGCCTGGACCACACCATGGTCTGTTACCGCAATGGCGGGCCACCCCCAGCTGGCGGCAGTCTTCACCAAATCCTTCACGGACACCACTGCGTCCATGCTGCTCATGGTCGTATGGGCATGAAGCTCCACCCGCTTCACTTCCGCATGGTCCTCGCGCCTCACCTTATCCTTTTTGGCCAGGCTGTCCACGAAAAGAGCATACTCGTTCATGTAGGTGTCAAACCGGATGGAACCCCGAACCCGCACTTCCATGCCCTCTTTCAGGGCGGCACTGATTTCCTCGAAATTTTCCTCCTCGCCCCCTTTACCCTTCTTGGGCTTGAAGAATTTCTTGCAACTGATGCCATTGGTTTCATCTGCCAAAGCAAAGGTCAACATCTTGGTGCCCGTCTTAAACTCGATAGTCTTGATAGACAACATAGTGCCCTCAAGGATGACGTTTTTGGTCTCCCCCTCAAGCTCGGCAATATGTACGGACTCGCCCATGACACCACGGCCAAAGACCAGCTTGCCCGTCCCCTGCAAAACCACAGGCTTGACGCTGCCAATGGCAGCCGGAGCCTTGCGTTCCTTCCGGGGTTGCTTGGATGACTGCCCTTTTGGTTCAGGAACCGCCTTTTTATCCTGATGTTTTTCATAAGTCACGGGCGTATCATGAACGGCATTTGCCTCATTTTTCACAGCCCTGGCGTAATCAGGGGTGTTAAAGGCGCAGTCCACCTCTATGTCAGCCAGCATTTCCTCACTGGCATTATATGTCACATGACAAGAAAAGCCCAACACAGTTTTGATGGCCTTTCCCATCATCTGCAACACAGAATGGGCCCGCAGGATTTCCCCTGCCAGGCTTCCCGGCACATCCAGCACCAGCTGGCTGCCGTCCACAGTATATTTGGAACGCTTGAGCAGCTGAAAAACGGTGGCATTCCCCTCCGCTGCCATGGTTACCAACTTTGGCCAGACCTTCTGCAGCGCATCCTCCAGGTTCACGACCTCCTGGTAGAATACCACTTCCTGCAACTGGCACTTCTGGGCAATATGCTCGGCCGCCCGGGAAAGGAGCCGCTCAGGTATCAGCAGCTGGGACACTAAGGCAATCTCCCAGCTATTGGTGCAGGAAGAAACCTCCACGTGCTGTATCAGCCCGTTTTTCAACAAGTCCTTTTCCTCAGGCTCCAGCTTCATCCCTTGTACCAACTCCCACAACAGATTGTCCTGCCGGGGCACTATCCGATACTTCTGCATTAGGGCGCCATCCTTTCTCCAAAAACTATGCTCCTATTATACAGCCACCGGAAACGTATCGCCATACCCTTAAGTCCTATAAAAAATAATTTTTTCTTCCTTACAGTTCCCTGGTTATGCGGCCAAAATAAAAGAGCCGCGTCCCCAAAAGGATGCAGCCCTCACTACGTTCGATGTAATTCACAACATATTAAACCATATCATGCTCAATCATATACTCTGCAATCTGCAGGGCATTGAGAGCGGCGCCTTTGCGGATCTGGTCGCCGCAGACCCAGAAGTTCAGGCCATTCTCCACGGACTCGTCATAGCGCAGGCGACCCACTTCCACATCGTTCTTGCCGGAAGTTTCCAGAGGCATCGGATAAATCTGCTCAGCAGTATTGTCTTTGAGAATGACGCCGGGGAATTTTTCAATAGCTTCCCTTGCCGCCTCAAGGGTTACCTTCTCGTCAAACTCAACGGTAACGGACTCTGCATGGCTGCGGTAAACAGGAATGCGCACCGTGGTTGCCGTCACAGGCATATTGGGCTCATGGAGAATCTTGCGGGTCTCGTTGACCATCTTCATCTCTTCTTTGGTGTAGCCGTTCTCCAGGAACACATCTACCTGGGGAATAGCATTGAAGGCCAGCTGATAATGCTTAGGCAGCTTGCCTACGGGGAAAATCTTGGGCTCAGTAGCCTCACCCTTGGCCAGCTGTGCTGACTCGATTTCCAGCTCCTCCATGCCTTCCTTGCCAGCGCCGGAAGCAGCCTGATAGGTAGAGATAATCAGACGCTTCACATGGCCGATATCATGGAGAGGCTTCAAGGCCATCAGCAGGATAGCCGTAGTGCAGTTCGGGTTGGCAATGATGCCCTTGTGCTTGCCGATATCCTCAGGATTGACCTCAGGCACAACCAACGGCACTTCCGGGTCCATGCGGAAAGTACTGGAGTTGTCAATGACTACAGCACCGGCTTTTACAGCTGCAGGAGCGAACTCCTGGCTGGCAGCGCCGCCTGCGAAAAGAGCAATATCCACACCCTTGAAGGAATCTGCCGTGGTTTCTTCAACGGTATAATCCTTGCCCATGAAATTTATAACCTTGCCTGCAGAACGCTTGGATGCCAGCATCTTGAGCTCTGCAAAGGGGAAATTACGCTCTTCAATAAGATTCAGGAATTCCTTGCCAACTGCGCCGGTAGCGCCCAAAATTGCCACATTGTACTTTTTCATGCTGTAGTCCTCCCACTATAATGATTGAATATCTTCCTTGCACTTAGAGCAGCTTATCAAGCCCTATAGTCAATCCTTTGAGATTTCTTACTTTCTTGGCTGCCAGCGCCACACCGGGCATGAAGGACTCACGGCTGGTAGTATCATGACGCAGGGAAAGGGTCTGCCCCAAACCGCCAAAAATCACTTCTTGGCTGGCTATATAGCCTGGCAGACGCACACTATGCACATGCATGCCCTCGTAGTCAGCACCACGTGCTCCCTCAAAGCCAGCCTTTTCCTTTTCCTCAGGATGTCCCTGGCTGTGGGCCTTGCGCACCTCGGCAATCATAGCCGCCGTCTGAGCAGCTGTACCGGAAGGTGCATCCAGCTTTTGGTCGTGGTGAAGCTCAATAATCTCCACCTCAGGCATGTACTTGGCAGCCTGGGCAGAAAGCACCATCAGGAGCACTGCACCGATGGCAAAGTTAGGAGCTATAAAGGCAGGGGTGTTTTCCTCTTCAGCCGCCTTCCTGATAGCTTCCTGCTGCTCACTGCTGAGTCCCGTAGTGCCCACCACCGGAGACACGTGATGTTTCAAAGCCGTCATCACGTTCTCATAGACCACATTGGGACGTGTAAAGTCAATCATGACTTCGGCTCCTGATTCATCCAGTGCCGTGCCCAAATCGGTGCTGACTGCAACGCCGCACTTGCCAACGCCAACAATCTCGCCCACATCCTGCTGGGCCTTGATATCAACAGCGGCCACCAGCTCCAATTCTTCATCTGCCAACACAGTTTTCACTACCATCTGGCCCATGCGCCCGCAGGCACCATTTACTAATACTTTAAGCAAAATTAACCGCCTCCACCAA
>CAJOIN010000075.1 GCA_905234515.1 uncultured Selenomonas sp. | reverse complement strand
ATCACCAATTACATCCAGGATTTTATGTCTTACCAATTCATCCTCAAAGTGCAGAGGATTAAGCCATCCCTCATCATTGTAGACAATGACGCTTTCAATAGTGCCTCCCAGGCCCAAGCCAATCTGTCGAAGAGCCTCGATTTCCTTCTCGTAGGCAATGGTGCGGGCAGGAGCAATTTCCCTGTGATATGTTTCCTCGTCAATCTCAAAGTCCTCGTACTGAACACCAATGAGCTTGTGAGGATTTAGAGAAGTGAAGCTGACCCTGAAGCCATCATAAGGCAGAACCATTACAAAGCGTTCCTTCTTCTCATCGTCAATGCGGTAGACCTTGTCCACCACCACTTCCCTGCGTTCAGCATCAAGTTCCACTTTCCCTGCCCCTTTGATAAGCTCAAAGAAAGCTAGGGAAGAACCGTCTGCCACAGGAGGCTCCTCTGCATCCATCTCGATGCGGCAGTTATCGATGCCAGCCACATGAAAAGCACTCATCAAGTGCTCAATGGTAAACACCTTGCAACCCTGTTCCTCAACAGTGGTGGCGCGCAACGTGGAAGTTACATTCTCTGCCACAGCCCTCACCTCAGGATGGCCAGGCATATCCGTACGCACAAAAACCAGCCCCGTATTCTCCTCGGCGGGGCGAAGCACCATGTGCACCTCCTGCCCGGAATGGAGGCCAACCCCCGTAAAGGCAGCCTCCCTGGCCAGTGTTGTCTGCTTCTGCAAAAATAATTCCTCCTGCCATGCTAACGACCCTTCTGGGCCCTTTTGCATCCATCTGCAAAATTTAATCCGAACTTAAAATTATCCTTATATATTTTATAAGAGTTCTCTTGCAAATGCAAGTTTAGTTTTATATCGGCCTTGCCTCAAAACCCTATGTCAATATTCCTCCCGCATGGACTTCCACCTGTCATGGAGCCAGAACCAATCCTCAGGATAGCGGCGGATATGCCCTTCCAGCATATGATTGAGCTCTTGTGTGGTCCTGCGGATATCTTCCTTCTTGTCCCTGGTCTTTTCCACCCGCAACGGCTGCGAAATGTGCAAGGTGTGATGACCATCCTCTTCCATGTGTATCTGCACCATGAAAATGGGTACATCCTTAAAGCGTGCCATGGTAGCAGCGCCTACCACGCAATTCGTGGGCTTGCCAAAGAAGTCCATTACCATGCCATCCTTGCGGCTAGGATCCTGATCAGAGAGCAATCCTATAAACCAGCCCTGCCCCAGCATATCATACATTTCCCGCACACTCTTGCTATAGGTAACATGCATGCCCATCAGGGCACGGTATTCATTGATGAACTGGTCCATCCCCTGGTCAGTCTGCTTTTTGGCCACCGCCACCAGAGGAATACCGTGGTGAGCCAAAGCCCCACCTTCCAGTTCCCAATTGCCGGAATGAGACGTGGCAAAGACGCATCCCTTCCCCGAAGCTGCCTGGGCCATAAGTTCCTCAACGGCACCTGTCAGAACGACACAGCTGTCCATATCCTTCTTTATTACCGGGAAGCGCAACACCTCAAAGAGCATAGGGCCAAAGCGCAGGGTGCTTTCCTTGGCAATCCTTTCCGCTTCTTTTTCATCCACCTGCAGACATTCCATAATTTGCCTCTTGGCCAAAAGTTTGCGTTTCTTGGGCACAAAAGGCCAAAGGACCTTGGCTAGCCCTCTGCTCAAAGCCATGCACAGCCCATGGGGCAGCCGGCACAAAATGAAACTCAAGGCCTTCACCAGATAATATGCAACCATGAAAATCTCTCCTACTCCTAAAGGAACAACCCCTGCCGATTGAAAGTCTGAACACCTTGCGGTATTCATAGCAAAAGGAGCCGCCCCAGGCAGCTCCCTCTCATCTTACTTCTTAGCCAGTTCTTTTTCCAGCTGCTTGACTTTCTTCATCAGCTCAGGCAAGCGCTTCATAGCCGCCTGCATTCTCAGCCATTCCGTATGTGACTGAACAGGGAAACCGGCACAGAACTGCCCCTCGGGCATATCGCCGATAATACCTGAGCGGCCTGCATAGACAGAGTTGGCACCAATCTTGATATGGCCCACGGTTCCCGTCTGGCCGCCAAAGGTCACGTTGTGCCCAACTTCCACGGAGCCAGAAATGCCCGTCTGGGCCACAATCAGACAGTTGGGGCCAATCTTGCAGTTATGGCCAATATGCACAAGATTGTCAATCTTGGTGCCCTTGCCGATAACGGTTGAGCCCATAGCTGCCCGGTCAATGCCGTCGTGGGCACCAACTTCCACATCATCTTCCAGCACCACATTGCCCACCTGAGGCACCTTAGTGTGAACACCATCCTTGGTGGTGAAGCCAAAACCATCGGCACCAATAACGGCAGAGGCGTGGATAACACAGCGCCTGCCCACCCGGCAGAACTCACGCACAGTGGCAGAGGAATATATCACAGTATCTTCGCCAATTTCAGCATACTGGCCCACATAAGTATGCGGGTAAATCGTAACCCTGTCCCCAATCACTGCGTGATCGTCCACTACGGCAAAGGGCATGATAATCACATCCTGGCCCAGCTTAACATCCTTGCCCACATGGGCCTTGCTGCTGACTCCCTTGGCAAATTCCAGCTTGGGCGTAAAGATTTCCAGAAGCTTGGCAAAAGCCGCCCTTGGGTCTTCCACGTAAAGAGCATTTTTGGGGAAATCCTGGGCAGCCGGCTCACCCTCCGGCAGCATTACTGCTGCTGCCCTGGATGTCTTTGCTTCCTCAATATGGGGTTCCACCGCAAAGGTCAAATCCTCTTCCCCTGCCCCTGCGATATTATCCAAACCTGAGATAATTATCTCCCTGTCACCGGCTACCCGGCCACCCACCAGGGAGGCAATTTCCGCCAAAGTCTTCTTCATTTCCTGCTCCTCCAGCCTTATTTACTGCAGTTTCTCAATGGTCTTTTCTGTAATATCGATGCAGCCGGACACAGCCACCGGCTGTTCAGGCACATTCTGCACCACGGCATCCAGCTTCTCATCCCGGGAAATCTCCCCCAGAGCCACATCCAGCTTCTGGCGCATCTGCAGGGCGTAGGACTGGTTAATGCCCTGCAGCTTTCTCTGGGCATCCATCTGAGCCTTCTGCGCCTCTTCCTGGCTCATGTTGGGATTTTCCTTCAGCTTCTGCTCTGCTTCCTGTACAGCCTCCTGATACTTCTGGCTGCCTTCCTCATCCAGAGCCTTAATCTGGGGCGCTTCCTTTATCACACGCTCCGCATCTATATAGCCTATTTTAGCCTGGCCACAGCCCCCCATCAGGGCAGCTGTCATCAGAGCTGAAATAACCAACAGGGCTTTTTTGTTTGCTTTCATCAAATACTCAGCTTCCTTCTTTATTTATTCATTGGTTGTACTTTTGATGGTACGCACCTCTGCCACCAGCTCATCCGTCACATCTTCAACATTTTCCCCTATAACTTGTCCAAAACGCGGCTGGGAAAAATCCATAGCCTGCCCACCGGGAAAAATCGTTCCCAAAGATGGCATAGGCACTGCCAGGATTAAGGTATAGTGGTGCAAAATGGCAAGCTTGGCAGCCTTGCCCGCAATGTCATTGATAATATGGTTCTCCAGGCTTTCCAGATTCTGCCTGAGCTCCGCCAGGCGCTGACGCTTTTCTATATGCTCCTGCACCTTGGCAGACAGTGCCATATGCCTGCTCATGAGTTCCATATTGCGCGCCTGGGCTTCCGCTTCAGCAGACAGGGCCGCGCTTTTTTGCTGGTCCAGGGTTGCTTTTGACTGTTCTTCCCAAGCCGCCAGCTTAGGGGCCATAACGGCCTCCACATGAGCCCTGACCTGTTCATCCCAAGCCAGTCTCAACTGATGCTGCCGCGCCCCGCGCTCCTGCTTGAGAGCCTCCGCCTCCCGTTCCCAGACAGCCCGCTCTGCCGCCAGTTCCTCTTCCTTTACCCAAGGATGATGCATTTGCTGCTGATTGTCAATCTTCAGGTTAATATTGAGAATGGCATTGAGGTATTCCTCATCCAGAGCAGACCTCTGGGCCTCATAAGCTTCGCGGGTGGCTTCCCGATAATCCTTCTCTGCCTGCTTCCGTTCCCGTTCCAGCTGCACCCTGCCGCCGATGACGGTCTGGGCATTTTTCTGCCAGATGGAATCATGGAAAGGCTGACCATCCAAAGTCGGAGGCTGCACCTCTGCCAAGGACATTTCATCCCTGGCCTCCAGGTCCAGCTGAAGTGCTGCAGCCTCTGCCTTCATCTGCTGGTACTTGTCGTAATCCGGATGCTCGGGCCAAACCTTGCGGGAATCTATGACAGCAACTTCTGCTGGGATTTTTTTCCCAGCAGCTTCCTGACTTTCAAAAAGGTTTTTTAGCAAGAATCCGGTTCCTGTCACAAAGAGCAGAAAAATCACCGCCGCTCCAGCCAACACCTCACGGCGGTGATTTTGCCAAAATCCTTTTAGGCTTAACTCCTGTTCACCTGCCGAAGAATCTCCATTTACGGAAGGACTATCTTTTTCTCTCAAATCCAGCCCCCCTTAAAAAAGACCCACTAAGACAAATACCGAGCTCCTAGGCCCGGTATTGGTTCTTATGACATTTGGCTATGATTACTTGCCAAGCTTGGACACAACATCCTGAGTGATGTCCTGGCCGCCATAAACCACGGCGCCCTTGTCCAGCACAACCTGCAGGCCCTTGGCCTCAGCCACCTTCTTCACCGTATCCTCGATGTTCTGGCGGATGGGCTCCATGAGCTCGCTGTTCTTCTGCTGAAGACGCTGCTGGGTCTGCTGATAATAAGCGCCCTTCTCCTGCTCGTTCATGTTAGCAGATTTTTCCTCAAATTCCTTCTGGGCACTTTCCACTTCATGCTGCATGGTGGACTCTGCCTGCTGAAGCTGGGGATGCTGGGCAGCTACCGTCCGATAGTCGATAACACCCACGCTGGAGCTAGCTGCAGAAGCAATGCCAGAACCAGACTGGGTGAGTGCTAAAGCAACCACAGAACCAACAAACACCAGGGCAATAAGCACGCTGATAATCTTAACCTGTTTCTTTTCCAATTTAATCATTTTCATTTCTCCTTTGCCCACAAGGGCTCAAAAGCTAATCAGATGAGTTCATACAGAAACAAACTCATTATAGCAAACAACATTGACTGATTCAAGCCAATCCTCAAAAATACCCAATAACCCTAAGCCAACTGTCATCCTTGTCACACACATATTCCAAGGCTAGAAAATCGTGGAGTTTATAGCGAAGCGCCGCTTCTCCCATATGATCTCCCCAGCGATATTCATACCTTAACAACCAACGCCGCGCCAGCTGCTGGCTGGCCGCTATCAGCCAGCTCCTTTCTACCAGGTCATAACGCAATTCTGCCCGGCCCTTGGAACTCAGATTGCGGCCATATCCAAGCTGCCAGCACCAGTCCGGCTTTTCTGGATGTAAATCCAGCAGGGCAAAAACCTCATCCCGCGTGGAAAGCATAACCCCAGCGTGGAGTCTCAGTACTAAATCCCTATCGCCTTTGCGATAGGCCGCTGTCCTATGCCCCACATCAAGCCATCCTTCCAGTCGAACCCTATAGAGATTCGTGTCCGAATGGCTCTTCACCGAGGTTCTTTCTCCAGGCTGCAAATCCACCTGGGTGGCAAGCTTCCACCTGCTAAGCCCAGCCCTTTCATCCAGCTCCTCTGCCAGTTCCCTGGCAAAGGAATCCCTATGTCGTTCCACAAACCCCACAGGCACTCCCACCAGCTGATGGCATTTTTCTTCCATCACTTTTCGGTGTGCCAGCAATGTCACATTGGGGATGGTATTGGAACGCATGGACAGGTCCACCAGCCTGACCACAGGCAGCCTGGGATAGAGAGTAATCTCTACCCTGGTTTCCTGACCAGGCTGCACCTCAAAATCTGCACGAAACTCAGGCAGATGCTCCTCAAGGTAGGCATTGACCTCCTGCTTGATAAGACCTGAGGTCCAGTCCCCTGCCGCCACAGGCAAGCCCAGCAAAGCTTGGGAAAACACATTCTCCAAGCCAGCCGCATCCTCACGCACCAGTCTTTCCACCATGGGAGGCATGCCATCCACGATGATAACAGGCTCCACTCTGGCAATCACAGCATCCCAGGGATAAAGCTTCACCTGTACAAGAGTTTCTGTTCCCGGCTGAATCTTCACCTCCAGCACCGTGTACCCCACCAGTACCTTGTCAAAGATTTCCATGACCAGATTCTCGTCCAAGCGTCTCTTTTCTTCCAAATCTGCCAGGCTGCGGCCAGCCAGCAGTTGGCTGGCAATGGCCTCCACACTTTTTTCCATACGCGCCCTTGCCAAAGGAGGCAAAGAATGTTCTGCCGTAACCTGGGCTCTGACTGTTTCTGCCCGAAAGGACGCCTCGGCCTGGGAATGACACAACAGGAATATGAGCAATACCAGCCACAAACAGAAGGAAAAACTCCCCCTTTTAGCCATGCTCATTGAGAAAGCTCCTTCCTGCTGTCTTAGAACATGCCGCCTACGGAGAAGTGAACGCGGCCTTTGCCGTTATCACCGTGGCCATAATCCAAGCGCAACAGTCCCAAAGGAGTATTCAGAGCCACACCTGCGCCTATGCTGCCGTGTATATCCGAAGCCTCGGGCAGAGCTCTGTCAGACCAGGCAGAGCCCCAATCCGTAAAGATAGCGCCTTGAACCTTCTTGGCTAAAGGAAACCTGTATTCCACAGTAAAGAGGCCCATGCGGTCGCCCCTAAACTGGTCGTCACGATAGCCGCGAAGATTATCCTGGCCGCCCAAGCGGAACTGGTTGAACTCGGAAAGATGCCCATGAGCGTAACCAATCTCACTGCGAACAGCAATTACCTGGGCATGACCGACCTTATAATAGTGATTGCCTTCCAAAGAAGCCTTTTGGAAATCAAAGTCGCCCCCAAAACCGGCTACCTCTGCGGTAATACTGGCCTTGCCGCCCTCCGTCGGGTTGTAAACATTATCCCTGGTGTCAGTAACATGCTGGAAGATAATGGACCTGGTGGTGCCAAAGTTATAATCCTTCCAGGCCTTGTCATGTGCGCCCCAACTGATAGTGCCATCGTCATTTTTACTGACCACGTTACCGTCATCTTCATGCTTCACATAACTGTCCTTGCGGTTTTTCAAGGTAATATAGTTAGTGGAGTATTCGCTGATGGGCCTGCCCAAAGTAATCTCTCCTCCGGAGTACTTGCGCATATAGCTTTCCTTTAAGTGCCCATCAGTATCATAGTCCGAATACTCATAAGTACGATTGTAGATTTTTATGGTGCCTGTAGTTTCTTTGGAATCTATCCAGGGATGCCTGTAGGAGAACACAAAGCCCCTGGCATCACTGTCGTCACCAGACATCTGGTAGGTCAAGGATACTGCATCGCCTGTGCCGAACAGGTTGGTGTCTGCCACATTCACCATGCCGATGATACCATCAGAGGAACTGTAGCCTGCACCTACACCAAAGGTACCCGTACGCTTCTCCTTCACGTCCACTTCCATAACCACAGCATTGGGCTCCACGCCAGGGTTCATCTTGATGTTAACATCCTCGAAGAAGCCCAGGTTGTAGACACGCTGAATGCTGCGGCGAGCCAGCTTGGAGTTAAATGGTTCCCCGGGCT
>CAJOIN010000074.1 GCA_905234515.1 uncultured Selenomonas sp. | reverse complement strand
TCCTTAACAACACAAAAGGGGCCGCTGGCAGGATTATAGCTTGAGATAAAGAAGTTTTCTTAAAAAGATATTCTGCGAAACTACAGGAAGGTGACGCTTATGAAACGATTCGACCAGAGAATTGCCGTAGTCACAGGGGCCATGCACGGCTGGAAATATTTTGGCAAATAAATGGAGACAGCAACACCACTATGAAAAAAGAACTTCCACATTTCAACGTGGGCACAGCCTATGGCGGCGCCCAGGACTGGTGCCGCACACAATGGATGAAGATGGGAGGCTGTGCCGCCATCACCGCCTGCGACTGCAGCCTTTGCTTCGAACTATACAAGGGCAAGACAGGTCTCTACCCCCATGACAGAAACAACATCTCCCAAGAGGACTATGTGGACTTTGCCTACGTCATGGAACCTTACCTGCGTCCCCGCTGGAGCGGCATCGATAAACTGGACATATACATTGAAGGCTTCACAAAGTTTCTCCACCAAAGGGGCGTGACAGATATCGCCCTCACCCCCTGGGACGGCAAAGAAAACCTTGAGGATACCAAGACAGTCATCAAAAAGCAGATAGATAGCGGCTGGCCCATCCCCTGCCTCACCCTCAAGCACAAGGCCCCTGCCATGGACGACTTTGTCTGGCACTGGTATATTCTCAATGGCTATGAGGAATTCGAAGATACATTCATGGTCAAAGCCGTCACCTATGGCACCTGGCGCTGGCTTGACCTGAAAATGCTCTGGGCTACCGGCCACCAGCGCAAGGGCGGCCTCGTCCTCTTCTCTTGAATCGAAAGGATAGCAGCAATTTTTATCAATATTGTTTCGTGGAATCTGTCTAAAATTTGAGCAGCAAAGCCTGTTGGGGACAGGCGGCAACGCATTCTCCACAACGGATGCACTCTGCTGCCCCAGGTTTCCTGACCGGGTTTACTCCCATGGGGCAGGCATTCTGGCACTTGCCACAGGACACGCAGGCTGATCTGCTGACCTGCAGGCGGTAAAGGCTGATGCGGTTCAAAAGCCCATATATGGCTCCCAAAGGGCAGAGAAGCTTGCAAAAAAAACGATAATTCATCATGCTCCCCAGGCAGACCAGCAACAGCACCAAGAATTTCCAGGCAAATAGCTTCCCCAGCCCCTGCCTAAATTCCGGGTGGGTGGCAAGGAGGGGCAGCCCTCCTTCCAAAGTGCCAGCCGGGCAGATAAACTCACAGAAGGCCGGCACGCCTGTGCCGGAATAATCCGTCCACAGCAGTGGCAGCAGCAGGACAAACACCGCCAGAATAACATATTTCACATAAACCAGAGGCGGCCACAATTTTATCTTTGGCAGGGGAACACGATGCAGCAGTTCCTGAAAAAGCCCGAAGGGACAGAAATAGCCACAGATTGCCCGTCCCCATAATACCCCTACAGCCATAAGAAAGCCTGTAACATAATAGCTGAACATGAACCCAGCAGAAGCTATCACCGCCTGCAGGGCTCCTATAGGACAGGAAAAAATCGCCGCCGGGCAGGAATAGCAGTTCAGTCCCGGAACACAAAGGCTCTTCCACTCTCCCTTGTAGAGCCTGCCCGAAAGGAAATTGCCCAGCTTTGGATCAGCCAGGAAAAGGGCCAGCGTCTGGATAAGTTTGCGCCTGATAAATTGTCGCAAGCCACATCCCCCCTAGCCAAGTCCAATACATTCCATGCAAACCCGCACAGCTTTCCGCAAAACGATGGCTGCCTCGCCCCGCTTCACTCCCCAAGCCATGCTGAGGATGCCCAACAGCAGGATTCCCCCTTGCAGCAGCAACCGTCTCTTCTCCTCACTCATGCAGGTATTCCCTCACAAAGGCCTTATAGGCCTCCACATCAGCCCCCACCACCGGACTGCCCACCACTTTCCCCTCTGAATTCACAAAAATAGTGGTAGGTACGGCCTCCACACCTTCAAGATATTCCATAATAGCCTCATCCGGCACAAGGTTCACAAACTCCGCTCCGGCTTCGCCCAAAATTTTGTTCGCCATCCCAATGGTTTCAGCATCCTGCCTGTTCATAACATCACAGACAATGCCTATAAGCTGGGCATCCGCCGGCATATTCCTGGCCCAGTCCCCCAGCTCCGGCATCTCGCCGATGCAGGGCGGGCAGAAGGTGCCCCAGATGTTTACCACTGTGATTTTCTTTTGAGCAAAGATTTCTTTTGTCACTTCATTGCCCTGCAGATCCACGGCCCTGAAGCTTGGGAAATCCTCCTGCCCCTGCTGGGCAGCAACTTTAGCCATAGGCTGCTCTGCCACCCCGAAGCCGCACCCCACCAGGAAAAACCCTGCCGCAAGCACCAGGATTCCCCCGGCCTGCCAAAAAGCCCTCATAGCCAACCTCCCCTTTCAAAATTCACTCCCCAGTTAGATTCGCTCTCAACTTGCTATCCCCCTGCATTACAAGCCTAAAAATCATCTATCGCAGTCACAGGGGCCATGAATGACTGAAAATATTTTGGCAAAACTGGAAAAAACGTTATAATAACAAGCACTATTGTCTATTGACCGGCCAGACCCTGTCCATTGCCCCTTGGAAATCCAACATCATGCTGACATCGGTGGTCTCTTCATGTTCTTCCAGCCGGTTGTAGGAACGCTCTTGGGCTATCTGCTGCTCGATGAAGCCATCACCAGTTACTTCCTGCCCGGCTTTGCCCTGATTGCCTGCGGGGTGGTGCTTGCCATGCGGGGCGGCAATACCACCGCCGAAGAAAAGTTAGTACACGCAGAAGAATAATATTTACAACTATTCGATAGCAAAAGTAACTATTGCTGCCATAAGGCGTTTATGATATATTATTTGCAATAGCATAAACGGCTGTGTAGGAGCCGTGCCGCTCTGGCGGCAGAAAATCGACGTGGAAAGTCCCTGTGACTTTCTGCCCTTTTTAGGGAGCGTCGATTTTTTTATTGCTGTGCATCATGTTAATGAGTTGATAGGAGGCTTACCATGAAAAAGAATTACTGCCTTGACTGGCTGTTGTTTCTCAGCGGGCTTGCTTGCATAGCCACGGGAATTTTGCTGGACTTTCATTTGATTCCCGGTGGCAGAGAGGCAAAAGGTCCCTTTGTTACGGTGCATACATACAGCGGCTATATCATGGCCGTGGGCATACTTCTCCACCTTATCTGGCATAAGAGATGGATTTCTGCTGTGACCAGGAAAATTTGCGGGAAAAAATCCTCTATGGAAATGGAACTGTCTAAGGATTGAAAGGATATTGCTCCGGCCAAGGAGTTTGACAAGGCTTTGCAAGAAAAAAGATAATCTACAGCCAATAAAAGCTTGAACAGTCAGCAGGATTGTCCAAGCTTTTTCAACAGGAGGGAGAACATCATGGATTTGCATAAACTCTACGAAGGCTGCCGTACCTACCGGCGATTCAAACAAGTGCCTGTTTCTGACGAAATCTTAAAGGAGATAGCAGAAACTGCCCGCACACGGTCATGCGCCATGAATGGCCAGATACTAAAATTCCTGGTAGTCAGCTCACCAGAGACCGTGGAAAAAATTCAGCCTTGCCTGACCTGGGCGGCAAAACTGTCCAAGGAGATTGGCACCCCGAAGGAAGGTGAGCAGCCAACAGCCTTTATAATCTTGCTGGAGCCGGAAAAAACACACGCCTTTGCAGATATCGATTTAGGCATTGCCATTGACGCCATGGCCATCACCGCCTGGTCACATGGTGTAGGCAGCTGTATGCTGGGAGCCATCAATAAAGCCAAGCTCGCCGAAGCTGTCAGCATCCCTGACGGCTTCGGCGTCCGCATGGTGCTGGCTCTGGGCTATCCAGACCATAAAAGCACTATTGTAGACCTTCCGCAGGACGGAAGCCTAAGCTACTACGTGGATGAAAATCGAGATTACTATGTGCCTAAGAAGAGTTCTGCCGAGGTAATTACCTATACTTGAGAAATAACCCCTGACCGCAGATAGAAACGTGAACCGTAACGATGCAGCAGGATTGTCAGCATTGGCGAAGAAGATTATATCCGTATGCCATATTATCTTACGAGGGAGGAATCTGTATGAGCATAGAGTTTACAGGCAAGAAAGCCTGCATTGCCCCAGAGGGTGTATTCATCATTGGCACCTATGACGAGAACGGTATCCCTAACGCCATGAATGCAGCTTGGGGAGCACAGTCTGATTTTGACGAAATTACCCTGTTCCTGGCTAAACACAAAACTACGGAGAACATCAAGCATACCAAGGCTTTTACCGTAGCCTTTGCAACCAAGGACACTGTGGAAATCGCTGATTACTTCGGTGTGGAGACTGGCAGCAAAGTCAATAAGATTGAGAAAGCTGGCTGCCATGTCCACAAGAGTGCCCACGTCAACGCCCCTATTATCGAAGAGTTCCCGGTAACCCTTGAATGCGAATGTGTCAGCTACAGTGACGAAACCGGCATCCTGGTGGGAAAAATCATCGCCCAGCAAGCAGATGAAGCAGTTCTGACAGACGGCGTAGTGGACTACGACAAGCTACAGCCCATCATTTTCGATATTGCCACCAAGACTTATCGACTGGTGGGGCCGGTAGTGGGCAAGGCTTTCCATGACGGACTGAAACTCAAAAGCTGATTCTCTCAACCTATATAAGATGACCACAAACAAAGCCAGCCATAAATCAGACTTATTCCTGATTTATGGCTGGCTCTTTTTAGCTTCCGCACTTGCCGCAATGGCTGCATCCATTGCATATCAGGCGGCTCCCACAGGCATGGCAATGGGGTCCGTCATACACAGCTCTATAGTATTCATCTGGCGTTACAGGAATCCCAATGGCATATCGCAGGTCAAACTTCATGGGCCTGCCTCTGAAATTCAGACCTGCCTTAAAGGCCTGTTCCGCCTGTTTCTGCTTGCTGTTCAAGCGATAATGCTTGCCATCCTTAATAAAATGCGAACCTGTTTCTATGAAGGAAAAAGATACATTGGCTTCCTGGCACTCTTCATGCAAAGCCAGAACCCAATCATAATTGCAGGGCCGTGACCCTTCATAGTTTTCGCCGCCGCAGATAACCTGCTCGATAAAGCCCTCCTCCAGATATGGCTTCAGGCTTACGGCACCAATCAAGGGAGCACACATTACACCTTTGTGCTTGAAGGGCAAATCCCTAAGCAGCGGCAGTCTTCTATCAGCCATTCGCTGATTCTCGCAGGTGACGTTGAACCAGATATTCTCCCAGCCGTTGCCAAAATCCCGAGGCAGGCAGTCAGCCACCCGTTCCGGCCGCTTGGTCAGCAGATAGAAGATGACATCCGGCCTCTGCCGCATGATTTCCCAGGCCTCTTCCCGCCATTTGTCAGCCTCTTCCAAGAAGAAATCCGAAGTCATGCACACGCGGATAAACTCACCGCTTTTTACCTTATAGCTGCCGTAACGGTCCTTCTGCAACGGATAGGCAAAGTTTGCCGTGCGATAAATGGCAGCGCCATCTTTGCCTCTTTGCTTATCCAACGTATACATATAGCAGTTGGCACAGCCGGGGCTGATTTTCCTGCAACCATGCCATGGATTCCAGATATCGTGCATATTTAACCTTATTAGCGATACAAATATTTCTTCTCCAGCTTTGCCAAAGTTCCGTCCATTTTCAGTTCTGCCAGAACAAAGTTGATGTAGTTCAAAAACTCCTGATCGCCTTTTTTCATAAGTATGCCGCAGGAATGACGGGTGAAGGGGGCTTTCATCAGCGGAGCAGCCAATTTGTCATTCAGTTCTATATAACGGGCGGCCTCCACGATTTCCGTTATCATGATGTCGGCGTTGCCCTCTGCCACCTGCCGAGGAATGTCGGCATTTTCTTGATGAACAATCAGTTTGGCCTGTTTGAGGTTTGCATGGGCAAATTTTTCATTGGTACCTCCGGGATTAATCATGACACGCACTTCCGGCTTGTCAATATCGGCCAGACTTTGATATTTTGTGGCGTCGCTCTTCCGGCACAGAATGGTTTTGCCGAAAGCACCTTCACCATAAGCATCCGACATGGCCATGGTCTTGGCTCGTGCGTAGTTTCGGGAGATACCGCACAGGGCTATGTCGAATTTTCCGGCCATTGTATCTGCGGTAAGCGTTGGCCAGCTAGTAGGCACATACTCGATTTTCACCCCCAGAGAGTCTGCAATCAGCTGCGAAAGTTCCGCGTCAATGCCCTCATATGCGCCTGTCTTGGGATTCAGATAGGACATCGGGATGTAATCACCAGTCGTACCGATACGGATAGTACCTCTGGCGGCAATATCCTCCAAGTGCCCCGCAAAAACCGTTCCCACAGTCAGCAACATCAGCACTGCCCAGCAAAGGAAAACACGAATCGTTCTGTTCATAAAATCATTCCTTCCTCACGGATAATCTTCTAACAATACTGCTATTCGCTATATTACATATTTCCCACTCATATGTTCCTATCCTGCATTGTCGTTAGTTGCCATCCGGCGCCCAGGTGCCTTTGACACCCTTCACGGCCTCGGCTGCCGTGATAATCTTGCCACCGTTATCAATATCAACCAGCTGATAACGGTCATTGCCCATGCCCATTTCCTTCATGTAAGTCAGCTGGCGCATGCTGTGGCGAGATTCCATGCGCTCCACCAGGTCATGCTTGCTTTCTTCGGGCAGAGCATAGACGCAGTCTACGCAAGCCTGGTCAGCAGCCAGTATGTCCAGGGAAGCCACCATGCCGATATCCGGTGTGACCACAGGCTGGGCCGAAGTTCCGGCGCAGTCACAGTCCACGCTCATATTCCGCATCACATTGATAAAGGCGATCTTATCCTTGAAATGACTGACTGTGGCCTGGGTGGATTCAGTCATGCGCTCCATGAATTCCTCATTGCTCACACCCCACTTGGAGCCTGAATCGCCGGCGTGAATCATCTTCTTGCCAATCTTGCCATCGGCGCAGCCAATGCCGATATTCTTGTTGGAACCGCCAAAGCCTCCCATGGCATGGCCCTTGAAGTGGGTAAGAGCCAGGAAGGAATCGTATTTCAGCATATCCTTGCCCACAGACATTTCTGAGAACCACTTGCCATGGGGCACAGGCAGCATGGCTGTGCCGTCAGCATCAATGATATCCACGGCAGCGAAATCAGTCCAGCCGTTGGTCTGCAGCGTCTGCCTGTGCTTTTCCGTGGTGTCACGCCCGCCGCCATAATAGGTGTTGGTTTCAATAATGGTGCCCTCCGGCAGACGGTTATTCAGCATTTCTTTCACCCAGGGACGGGGAATGATATTGGGGCCATGGGGTTCACCGGTATGCAGCTTGATGGCTACCTTGCCGCCCAGGTTGTCCTTCACCCTGTCATAGAGCTTCAGCAGTCCCGCTGCCGACAAATCTCTGGTGAAGTAAACCACGGACTCTGCCCCCTGCCTTTCGCTGTAGGGAATATAATGCTCTCCGCCGGTGCCGGCCACTTTCGCCTTCCCCACCTGCTCTTTGGCTCCCTTGTCTTTCTCCACCGCATCAGCGGCAAAAGTGGCGCAGCCAGGCAAAGCGGCCATAGCCACCGCCGCCCCTGCCAGCTTCACAAATTTCCTGCGCGTCATCTTCCGGTTCATAAGATTGACCTCCTTAGCTGCTGACTTTACCACTTGAAGTGGACTCCAAGTCAAGGCAGTATTTCACTTCTTATCGCCTTTATCCATTATGCTCTCCACAGGAAAGCACCTCTTTTACCAGTTCAAGAGCAGCTTCCTGCTTGAAGCTGCCGATGCAGGCCTCGAGCTGCCCCACGTTTTCTGACACCTGCTTTGGCAGGGCGTACTCTTTCAGCATAGCCAGGACTTCGGCGGCGCTGTCGTAGTCGAATACTCGAAGGAATTCCTCTACGGCCGTCATGGCTTCAGCGAGCTGTCCCTTCTCCAGGGGGGGCTTGTCCTGGGCTGCCTCTGCAGGCTCAGTCGCCAGTAAAAATGACAGCTTCTCCTCCAGCCTGCGGTAATCTGCCAGCAGGGCAGGGGTCTTCTGCCTGATTTCCTCCAGCCTTCCCTCGTCCCCCAAGCTCTCAAGCTCGGCTGCCAGCTCTGACAGACTGCCGGCCCCAATGATGCGGGCAGAGCTTTTCAGAGCGTGTACCTTGATGGTGTAGTTTGCTATATCGCCGCCAGCTGCAAATTTCTCCAGGGCGTCAGCGTTCTCCCTGGCAGCCCTGGCAAATTCCTTCAGCACCTCCAGGTAAAGCTGCGGGCTGCCCATGGCCTGGGCGGCTTTCTCTGTCTCTATGCCCTCTATCTTCGGCAGAGGCTGACTGTCTTCTTGGGACACCGCCCCCTCTTTTTCTATCAGCTCGGCGGGCAGGAAACGCTCCACCAGTTCTTCCAGCAGTTCCGGGTCAACGGGCTTCAGCAGGTACTCGGCAAAGCCCTGCTGCAGATACATATCCCTGGCGCCGATGACGTTGTTGGCAGTCATGGCAATCACCGGCACCTTCGGGCGGCATCTGCCCGGCTCACGGCGCAGCGCTGCCAGGGTTTCCTGTCCGTCCATATCCGGCATGCGGTGGTCCAGGAAGATAATATCATAGGCATTTTCCCTGACCTTCTCCAGGCACTCCCTGCCGCCCCCGGCTGTGTCCATGGTCACTTTGGTGGCTTTCAGCAGCCCCTTCATCACCGTGAGATTCATGGGGGTGTCATCCACTACCAGCAGCCTGGCTCCAGGTGCGGTGAAGCGGGCCTTATAAGCCTTCCTTTCCTCCAGCCTGGGGGTCTGCGCCGCCTGACGGAAATCCCCGGCAGGTGCCCAACTGATGACATCCTGCAACAGGCTGAAGGAAAAGGCAGAACCTTCCCCGTAGACGCTTCGCACCTCCAGCCTGCTTCCCATCAAGGACAGCAGCTGGCGGGTGATGTTCATGCCCAGTCCCGTGCCCTCCACATGGCGGTTGCGCTTTTCCTCGATGCGCTCAAAAGGCGCAAAGAGCTTCTGCAAATCCTCGGCCTTGATGCCGATGCCCGTATCCTCCACAGTCACTTCCAGGGCAATCTGCCCCTCCTGCACCTTCCTGAAGCCTGCCCGCAGTGTCACGGTGCCTGTTTCCGTATATTTCACCCCATTGGTCAGGAGGTTGGTGATGACCTGCTTCAGGCGCACCTCATCCCCGTAGAGGACTTTGGGCATGGCCTGGTCCATTTCCACCTTCAGGCTGAGGCCCTTGTCCTCTGCCCGCTTCTGGATCAGGTTCACCAGGTCACGCATGACGTCTGCCGGGGAATATTCCACGGGAATGATGGAGAGCTTGCCCGCCTCGATCTTGGAAAAGTCCAGGATGTCGTTCACCAGTCCCAGCAGACTGCGTCCCGCGGTCTGGATATCCCTGGCATAGCCGTAGGTGTCATCCTCCCCGGTGCTGCGCAGGATCATCTCATCCATGCCCAGCACTGCATTGATGGGGGTGCGTATCTCATGGGACATGCTGGACAGGAAAGCTGACTTGGCCCGGTTGGCAGCCTCGGCCTCCACCGCCATTTCCGAAAGCTCATGGGTGACCATGTGCAAAAAGCGGCTCATGCGGTAGGACAGGGGGATGATGCCATCGCCTTGATGATGGCAGGGCTGGCTATGCACCTCCGCGGGGGCGCCCTCTCCCGCCTTGCCCTCCCGGAACCCCACTGCCACGAAGGAGCTGTTCAGCACTCCGCCCTGTCCCTTTTGCAGGGAAATCTCAAAATGGCCGTGGCAGTATACCAGCTCAGGGAAATAGCGGCGGTAGTAATCCCACTCCAGATGGGCCTCCTCCTGAAGGAAATTCAGGCGGTTGCCGCAAAGGGACATATAGACAGCTTCGGGCCCGAAGGCCTTCATGCGCTCGCTGCCCGCCATAGTGGAGCCCAGCACTTCCTCTTCGGTGCCATAGGAAAAGCAAAGCTTCTCCCCCTCATAGACAGGAGCAGAGAAGTAAAGCACCCCTGCATCGCTTTTGGCCAGAGGCACCATGCAGATAGGCTTGCCCTGCCGCTGCACCATCAGGGGGAATTCACAGATATTGGCAACGAAGTATTCGTCCCATTCCACGCCAAAATACTTCTTGTAAACCTCCAGGGCTGGCCTGCCGTCAATCTCTTTCACGCAGCCCTCCCCCACGGACGTCTTCTCCCCCAGTGTCACCGCAAACTCCCGGCCCACAGGCTGCCAGCCCAGGATGTAGTCCATGTAGACGTCCAGGCTCTCCCCAGCGTAGATGGCCACTACAAAGCCGGAGGAAAGCAGCGTCCTGCCTATGGCATAGACCTCACCTTCCCGTGCCTCTCCCCGCAAGGACTGGGCGACAGTATTGGCCATGGCGCCAAAGATGGGCACTTCCGCCCTGCCCTTAGCCACACTATCCATGAACCTAGTGACTGCCAAGGCGGGATTCACAGCAAAAAGCTGCAGCCCCCGAACATGCTCCTGCCTCCCTAATATTTCTTTTAACTGCCTTGCTGCCGCTTCTTCCTCCCCCGGAGTGCAGGGCAGCTCTGCCACCAAAATCTCTGCCTCCCGGGTTCCCAGGAGGTTCAGCTTGACCCCGCGCGGGCGCCCTGGGTCGCCGGAAATGTACTCGGAACAGCCTATCCGCTTCAGTCCCGGCAGTTCCCTGTCCAGACTGTCCAAAAGCTCAGCAGCCTCCTGCCAGCCATGACCTGCCACGAAAATCTGCAGCAGGGCATCCTTAGAGGCCGGATGCCTCTCCAATTCCCGCCGCAACTCCGGCAGAGCTTCTATTGCCTGAAGGATATCTTCGTATGTGTAATTTTTCTGCCACATAGCCGCGCTCTCCTGTCATACCGCCATCAATATGCCTGTTTTCTACTTCGCGGCCAGTGCCCCAAAGTCCTTCCCCCCTGCTCACAAAAAGAAGCCATAGGCCCTGCACTGCAAGGATGCCCCCTTGCTTGCCATGAAGGCTCTCAATCAAGATGCCGTCTGACAAAATCACGGATCTCTTTGAAGGAATCCACACTGTCCTGCAATTCTGGCAGCAACAGGGCAAAATCATGGGACATGGCTGGATATACGGTCAAGGTTATATCCACTCCTGCCTCAGCAGCCTTTCTGGCCAGGGCCAGGTTCTCATCCAAGAAAAGCTCATAGCCGCCAGTCTGAATCAACATGGGCGGCAATCCTGTAAGGTCAGCATGCACCGGGGAAACGCGCGGGTCTTTCGCCTTGTAGCCCTTGCCATAAGCAGGGGTGGACACTGCCTTATACATGAAGGAATTATTGGTTCCCAGAATCAAATCCTTGGAAGCATTGTTTTTGCGGGAGGGCAGATTCGTCTCCATAGTTGTCCAGGGAGACGCCAGCAGCAGCATGGCAGGCTGGGGCAGGTTGTTGGCCTTCAGATAGAGGCACAAGGAGAGAGCCAGATGCCCCCCTGCCGAATCGCCGGTGACAATTATCTTCCCGGCAGACTTGCCTTTGGCCAGCAGGTCTTTATATACTTTCACAGCATCCTCAAGGGCTGCCGGGTATGTGTTCTGAGGGGCCAGACGGTAATCCACCATGTACATTTCCCTGGCATCAGCCAGCACGCCCTGTCGTTCTGCCAGTTTCCGATGATTGTCACTCTGTCCCAGGACATAGCCGCCGCCATGGAACTGCAGGACTACACGGTCATTCGTCAGCGCCGGATTCACAAGCTTCTCGACCTTGACACCGTCCACCTCATACTTCTCATAAGCCCATCCGTCCGGCGCTTCATAAGGAGCAGCCTTCTCCTTGTGGTTTTTCAACCTTTCCATCATGTCTGCCACATGAGCCTGCTTGGCTCCTGTCTCCAGCTTCAAACCGCTTTCCGGCAGCGACCAAGCCGGTGCAGCCCAGACAGGCCAGCTGCTCCCCACCAGGCTCATGCCCAGCATTCCGACGACTAAGAATTTCTTTGCACTGACCCTCATATCAATCCGCACCTTTCTCAAAGCAATTGCCTTTGCGCAACACCGTTTAACTCCTATCAGATGACCTTATTATATCTCTAATAATGACACTGTGTCAATATTTTAGCTTCGCTTGGCCACGCTCCATATTCCGCCTACACTTTTTCTAAGAATCCAGCTTCCCTAGCGGCATCCCACCGATGGATACGCTGCATAAATGGCAAACAGGTCCCGCACTGCTCAAGCTGCGGGGCCTGTTTTTGCGTGCAATATTCTTTTAGGACCCAACCTTCCAGTAGGATTTTGGTAACTTTTGTGCAATTTTTCGGCAGCATCTGCAGGCGGGTCTTGGCCCTTTCCAGGAGCAGTTCACTGCTTTTCTACCTCCAGGAGTTTGCACAGACAGTTATAGCTTATCTCATAGATGGAGTAATATTTGAATCCCACCTCTGCTGCCTCCATGGCCTGCCGCTGCTTGTCAGTCACCACCACATAAGGATAGATCCCATACATGAAGGGGAAATAGGCATAGAGGAAACTGACTTTTTCCTCCTCACTCATCTCCGGGCAAAACTTGTCCAGACAGTGGTGCACCGCCTTGATGGAAGCGCCATAAGCTCTTTTGAATTCCACCAGATTCTCTTGACGGCTGTTTTCTTCCATGTCGAAGTGATTCATGGACAGCAGTTTCAGGAGCCGCTGACGCTTTTCCAGAGATTGGGACAGAGCAGCGGCCAGCTCTCTGCGGCTCATGCTGGTGTGCTCTGCTATCATCCCATTCAGATCTGCCACCCACAGCTCATATTCTCTCTGCAGCAACGCCAGGAAGATTTCTTCCTTGGTGTTGAAATAATTATAGATGGCTGTGCGATTGAAAGTGGTTACCTTGCCCACTTCCTTCAAGGTGATATCCTTGAAGCTCATGGTCTCATACAACTTGGCGCAAGCATCAATAATGCTCTCCCGCCGCGCCTGCATCTCCTCTTCCGAAATTTTGGGCATCTGTTTCCTCCTTTGAATGACCTAACGTTACCTTCATCAGATACCCATATTATAGTCTCTATAATGACACAACGTCAATATAATTATCCAAAATACCTCCCCTGTGATTTCCTCACCATTTAGTAAAAAGGCCTCACTGCAATGACAAATAATTACATTGAGACCTTTTTCAATCAAGCTTTACTGCTCAGCGCATGCGCTCCCACCAGTTATCAAACAGCCTTGGCTGCTCTCCATCCAAGTATGCAGCTTCGCCAATTTCCGGCGTCAGCAGCTTATAGCCTTTTCCCTGGCTGGCCTGCAGCAATCTCTGATATGGTTCCTGCCAGGGGTGGCGGGCCAGCGCAAACTTGCCGCCGTGGGCTGGCAGAAGCATCCTGGCCCCCACCTCCGTTGCCGCCTGGGCCGTTTCCTCCGGCAGCATGTGGATGGCATGCCAGGCCATATTGTACTGGCCGTTTTCTCCCAGCATCAGATCAAAACTGCCGAACTTCTGCCCGATGGCCTTGAAATGCTCGCCATAGCCGCCATCTCCACTATAATAAACCTTGCGCGCAGGTGTCACAAAAGCCATGCCACACCACAGGGTCGGATTGCGCTTAAGGAACCGCCCCGAAAAATGCTGGGAAGGCAAGATATGGACAGAGAAATCCTCTGCCAGCCTGATTTCCGTCTCCCAGTCTTCCTCATGGATGATGGACAGGTCAAATCCCCATTGCTCAAAGTATTCACCTAGCCCCAACGGGCAGACGATATGCTTTACCTTGGGCTTCAGAGCCATCACCGTGGGATAGTCCAGATGATCCCAGTGGTCATGGGAAATGGCCAGCACATCTATCTCCGGCATATCCTCTGCCGTGTAGACATTGCTGCCTGGAAACGCCTTGTTGATGAAAAACAAGGGCGACGCATAGGAGGAAAACACCGGGTCGATGAGAATACGCCTGCCTCCCAGCTGCAAAAAGAAGGTCGAGTGCCCCATCCACACTGCAGCATCACGGGAAAGATCCAGATCATGCAAATCCGTCTTATGACTGAGCAGGGGCTCCTGAGGAGAAAGCTCTGACTTATCTCCAAAGAGAAATTTAGCCATGGCCACAAAGCGGTTCTCTCATTCATGACCTGCACCGGCACCAGATTCTGGAACTGGCCATTCACATAGTGCGGCGAGGCCTCCATGCGCGCCAGCCGCGCCCCCTGCGGCAGTCTACCAAATTCTGGACGGTTCACAAAAAGCCCCCCGCCCCCCGCCATCATGCCCAAGGCTCCAAGACCTCCTAAAATAAATGTTCTTCGCTTCATAAAGCTGCCCCTCTGCCCAATCATTCTATTGTCATTCGAATCAGCTTCACTAAAAAATATCTTTTTCACTAAAAGATTGCCTCATTCTTTACTTGCAAACATCTACCCAGCCAGCAGCCCCGGATAGTCTCTCCAGTTTCTCCGGCGATAACTCAATTGCGCTGTTGCTGCTACCACAAGCAGGAAAAACAGTGCCAAAACGCTTCATACAGCACTTTACAACTTTTAACCAAATAAAGATCGCGTAACTGATCCTTACAGACTTTCAGAGTATAATATGTTCACCACAAACAAAACACTCGAAAGG
>CAJOIN010000073.1 GCA_905234515.1 uncultured Selenomonas sp. | reverse complement strand
ACTGCTGGTCCGCATGAAAGAAGGACTGGAGGGCAGTTATTTTGAGGAGCTTATCAAGAAGTTCTTCCTGGACAACAACCATGCGACCATGGTGACCCTGACTCCCAGCAAGACCATGGCAGCTGAGCGTGAAGCTGCCCAGGAGAAGCTGCTGGCTGAGAAGAAGGCGCAGATGTCCGATCAGCAGATAAAGGAAATCATCGAGGCCTGCAGAGCACTGAAGGAGCGCCAGCAGGCAGAGGACAGCCCCGAGGCCCTGGCTTCCATTCCTGTGCTGGATGTGGCAGATATCCGCAAGGAAGCCTATGAGCTGCCTGTGGTGGAAAAAGAGCTCATGGGGACGAAGGTGCTCCACAGCAAGGTGGATACCCACGGCATTGGTTATCTGAACCTTTACTTTGATGCCGGCTGCGTGTCCCAGGAGCATCTGCCTTATCTCTATCTTTTGGCAGAGCTTATAGGTGAGGTAGATACGGCAGAGCACAGCTATGGGGAACTGGCCAACCTTAAGAATCTCCACACTGGCGGCATCAGCTATGATGTGGTGTCCTATACCCGCAAGGGTGAGCCGGATTCCTGCCAGCCCAAGTTCCGCATCAAGGCCAAGGCCCTGGTGAAGAAACTGCCTCACCTCTGCCAGCTGCTGCAGGAAATCATCACCCGCAGTGTCTTTACGGATGCCAAGCGCATTAGAGAACTTCTGCTGCAGGTGCAGACAGAAGTGGAGCTGAGCCTCCAGCGCTCTGCCCATCAGGTGGTGTCCGGCCGCATTGCCGCCTATCTCACCCCTGCGGGAGCTTATGCTGACCAGGGGGGCCTGCCTTTCTATCATTTCGTGAAGGACTTCCTGGCAGACTTTGACAATTATTTTGCCAAACTCCCTGAGATTTTCGGTGAGGTGCTGCGCCAGGTCTTCAACCAGAAGGATCTTTTGGTGAGCATCACGGTGCCGGAGGCAGATTACAGGAGCTTTGAAGCTGCCTTTGCCCCCCTGCGTCAGTCCCTTTCACGCCTGACTTTCTCCAAGCAGCGCTATCGCTGGAAGCTGTCCCGCCGCAATGAGGGCCTTACCTCCTCCAGCCGGGTACAGTATGTGGGCAAGGGGGCTAACTTCCTGAAACTTGGTTACAAGTACACTGGCTCCATGCGGGTGCTGGAAACCCTGTTGCGCTATGATTACTTCTGGACCAAGATTCGCGTGCAGGGCGGTGCCTATGGTGCTTTCACCAGCTTCAACCGCAACGGCATGATGAACTTCGGTTCCTATCGTGACCCTAATCTCAAGGAGACTATCGAGGTCTTTGACGGCACGGCTGATTACCTTGAAAACTTTGCTGCTTCCGACAGGGAAATGACCAAGGCCATCATCGGCACCATCAGCGGCGTGGATACGCCCCTCACTCCCCAGATGAAGGGGGAGATGGCGGATAACTGCTATCTGCGGGGCATTTCTTACCTTGACCGTCAGCAGATGCGCACGGAAATCCTCACTACCCGCCAGGGGGATATCAAGGCATTGGCTCCCCTGGTGAGAGACTGCATGAAGGAAAATGTGCTCTGCGTTTTTGGCGGGGAGCAGAAGATCAAGGACAATAAGAAGCTGTTTGGCTCAGTTGTTTCGGCGCTGTAATTGTCCATGAGGGCAGGATTTTCTCTAAACTTTGCAGTTTACGGCGTAGACAAAAACTGTACGATGGCGTAAAATTGTAAACATGAATAAAGGCAAATGTGGATATTCAAGGAGGCTTCCTGATGAAGAAACCGATTTTCAGAGGCGCAGGCGTAGCAATCATCACCCCGTACACCGAGGATGGCATCAATTTTGAGGAACTGGGACGCATCATCGATGACCAGATTGAGAACCATACGGATGCCATCATAATCACTGGTACTACTGGCGAGTCTGCCACCATGTCCGTTGAGGAGCACAAGGATGCTATCAGGTACGCCGTGGAGAAGACAAATGGCAGAGTGCCTGTCATTGCTGGCACTGGCTCCAACGAGACCCGCATAGCGGTGGAGTTCTCCAAGTACGCTGAGGAAGTGGGAGCTGATGCCCTGCTGGTAGTGACTCCTTACTACAATAAGTGCACCCAGAAGGGATTGATACAGCACTATACCATGATTGCGGACAGCGTGAATATCCCCATTATCCTGTACGATGTGCCTTCCCGTACTGGTGTTTCCATCCAGACTGCTACTTATGCTGAACTGGCCAAGCACCCCAATATTGTGGCGGTGAAGGAAGCCAATGGCGACCTTTCAAAGATCCTGCGTCTCAGGGCAGCCTGCGGGGATGACCTGGTGGTCTACTCCGGCAATGATGACCAGATTGTGCCTATCCTTTCTTTGGGAGGCCAGGGGGTAATTTCGGTGCTCTCCAATGTGGCGCCCAAGGCCACCCACGATATGTGCCAGCTTTACTTTGATGGCAAAGTGGAAGAGTCTGCCAAACTTCAGATTGAATATGCAGATCTCATCGATGCGCTCTTCTGCGAGGTGAACCCAATTCCCGTGAAGGTAGCTATGCGCAAAATGGGCTGGAATGCCGGCCCGCTCCGCATGCCTCTCTGTGAGATGGAACCCGCCCATGAGGCACAGCTGGAGAAGGCACTCAGGAACCATGGCTTGATTAAATAAGCATTGCAAATTGCATATAGGGGGCTGTATACGGCCCCCTTTTTCAGTGTGAATGTTTGAGGTGAGGGTATGCACGGTGTGTTTGATATTGTGGGACCAGTGATGATAGGCCCTTCCAGTTCCCATACTGCCGGGGCCGCCCGCTTGGGGCTTATGGCCAGGAAGATTCTTGGGGAAAGGCCGGTTCGGGCGGAAATAAATCTGCACGGTTCCTTTGCTCAAACTGGCAAGGGCCACGGCACGGACAAGGCCCTGATTGCAGGGATTATGGGCATGGAGCCTGATGATGTGCGCTTGAGAGATGCCCTGGTGTTGGCAGAAAAGCAGGGGCTGGAGTACGAGTTTAGGCAGGTGGAGCTTCAGGACGCTCATCCCAATACAGCGGTCATCTATCTGGTAGGGGCCACAGGCAGGGCGGCCCGGGTCAGGGGAGCCTCTGTCGGTGGCGGAAACATTTTGGTTACCAATATTGACGGTTATACTGTGGAGTTGAGCGGCCAGTACCCATCTTTGCTGATTATTCATAGGGACAGGCCGGGGGTTATTACCCAGGTTACCCAGATTTTGGCACGTTATGAGGTAAATATTGCCTTTATGCGTGTTTCCCGCCAGAGCAGGGGGGAGACTGCCATGATGATTATGGAAATGGATGATGAGCCGGCTGCAGATGTAGTGGAAGAGTGCAGCCAGGTGTGTGATGTGGATATGGCAAGAGCTATTCCTGCAGTTTGATATTGAGGAAGACGACGATGATAAATTTCAACAATCTGGCGGAACTGATAGAAGCTGCTGCGGAGAAGGGATTGCCTATCCATGAGCTGGTCATTGCCAGGGAAATGCATGTGAGTCAGCGAAGCAGACAGGATATCCTTGAGGAAATGAAGAATAGCTGGTCTGTGATGCAGGAATCAATCCAGCGGGGCATGAAGAACAGGGAGAAGTCCATGAGCGGGCTTACCGGTGGAGATGCCCTGCTGCTGCAAAAATACAGCAGGGCACAGGAAGGCAGGGAACCTTATTTAGGCAGAGCTGCTATTCAGGCTGCTGGGGCAGCTGTAGGGGTAAATGAAGTCAATGCAGTCATGGGGCGCATCGTGGCTTGTCCCACGGCCGGGTCATGCGGCATTGTCCCAGCGGCTCTGTATGCGGCTAAGGAAAGGGGCGCTGCTGATGAGGCATTGGTTCTGGCTCTTTTTACTGCGGCAGGCATAGGTATGGTGATAGACCAGAATGCCTCTATTGCCGGGGCTGCGGGAGGTTGTCAGGCTGAATGTGGCACAGCGGCAGGTATGGCGGCAGGTGCCCTGGTGGAATTGGCAGGAGGCAGCCCTGCCCAGGTGGGGGAGGCAGTGGCCCTTTCCCTTAAAAATCTCTTGGGGCTGGTTTGCGATCCTGTGGCAGGTCTTGTGGAGGTACCCTGCGTGAAGCGCAACGGCTTTGCAGTGGTGGAGGCCATGCTGGCTGCAGATATGGCTTTGGCTGGCATCAAATCGGTTATCCCTGTGGATGAGGTTATAGATGCTATGGACCGCATTGGCAGAGCCCTGCCCAAATCCCTGCGGGAAACCAGCCAGGGGGGGCTGGCGGTTACTGCCACGGCCAAACGTATTGAACAGAGACTTTATTCTCAAGAGGGAAATTGAGGACAAAGTGGGAAAAATAACTGGCAGTATAGGTGGAAGTGTAGTAAAATAATAAACAGCGTGAGCCGGTAAGTAATTCGGCTTTAGCATGGAAAATATTTATACGCAGGGGGAAGTAATCCATGAGAAAACTTATCCAAATGCTGGTCATCGCTTGCATGGTGGTGCTTGGCACTCAGGTAGCTTTTGCAAATTATGATGAAGGAAAGATTATGGAAGGGGCAGACCTCCTTTCCATTCAGCGCATTGCTATTGGCGCACCGCTTTATCCGGTGGTAAATGAAGATGCACCTAATAAGGAGGCGCTGACTCAGATTATTTCTGATGCCAGCCGTGTGGCTCATGGCTATGAAGTGCTGTCCTATGATACTGTGGCCGAAAACATCAACAAGGCCAATGGTGTGAATATCAAGGTGCTCAACAAGCGCCAGTCTACCAAGTTGTTCAAGGATAATGTGGCAAAGTATGCGGATGCCTATGTCATTCTGACTGTAGCCAACAACAGCCGTACTACGTTCTTTTTTGATGTGTTCAAAGCCGGCACCAATGAGCTCCTGTATACTTACGAGATTCGTGCCAACCGCTCTGAGGGGGATTCTGCCAACGCCTATAAGAACTACTGCGAGCAGTTCTTCAAGCACTTGGACCGTGCAGCAGACAGCCAGATCAAAAAGAAGTTCAGCAAGAAAGAATAAAATGCAAGAGAGACAGCGTCTTACAGGCGCTGTCTCTCTTTGTGCATTTATAAGGTTTTTGCAAAGTACAGAGGCTTGATTTTGGCATCTTCAGAGGTTTTCTCATTTATAAAACCTTGGCGTACCATGGCATCAAGCACAACGATTTGACGCTTCTTGGACATCTTGAAGTCCACGTATGGTGAGTACAGGGAGGGGGCGTTGGGCAGCCCTGCCAGCATGGCTGACTCGGAGAGGTTCAGCTCACGGGGCTGTTTGTCAAAATAGCCCTGGCTGGCTGCCTTGATACCGTAGAAATTGGAGCCGTAGTAAATGGTGTTGAGGTAAAGCTCCAGTATTTCGTCTTTGCTGTAGCAGGCTTCCATATCCAGAGCCAGCAGCAGTTCCTCGGCTTTCCTGTCAAAGGTCTGTTCATGGGAGAGAAAGAGGTTCTTCACCAGCTGTTGGGTGATGGTGCTGGCTCCCTCCTGAATCTCACCGTACTGAAGATTTACCAGAGAGGCGCGGGCGATACTTTCAAAGTCCACTCCATGGTGATTGTAGAAGCGGTGGTCCTCCACTGCCAGCACTGCCTGTTGAAGGTTTTCAGGCATGTCTTTGAGGCGTACATAGTTTTCTTTGTCCAGCCGGGCTTCCACGGCCCTGTGCAGGAAGAAAAAGCGGGAGAGTCTGTCGCTGCTGCTGAGGTTCTCGGTTAAATCCTGGGAAGCAATGGCAGGCAGCTGCTTTTCCAGTTTGGGCAGGAAATCGCCTATGCCCTGCCAGGTGCGGGGAGAGAAAACCATTAGCCCGCCTGAAAAGATAAAGGTTATGAAGAAGAGGGTGATAAGCAGCAACAGAAAGCGCAGGGGCTTGAATCTTCGCCTGACAACTTTCTTTGCAGGGGTCTTGCGTGCAGTTTTCTTTTTCATATTCAGCTCCTTAAATTTGTTCGTTTCTATTATACTCCAATGGTCAAGTTGGCTGATGGAAAAAAATTTTATTCATGTATTGCAAAATTATACATAAAAGATGTATAATTATAAACCATAAGAAGGGTTACACCGGAGCACGGGTAACGGGAGGAGATTCCATGAAGGTAAGTGTATTAGGTGCTACGGGCTATGCAGGGGCTGAGCTCTTGCGATTGCTCTATGGCCATCCACAGGCAGAGGTAGTGCATATTACCTCTGAAAGCCACACCGGGGAGAAGATTGACAGTCTCTATCCCCATCTCACAGGTTTGTATGATATGCAGCTGGAAAGCATGAAGGATATAGAGAGCATTGGCAAGGACAGCGATTTCGTCTTTATCGGCCTTCCTCATGGTCATGCTATGGAAGTTGGCAAGGCCCTGGCTGACCTTCCCGTTCGTATCATTGACCTTGGTGCGGATTACAGGTTCGATAATACCAGGGTTTACGAGCAGTGGTATCATGTGATCCATACCCATCGGGAAGCGGAAAGGGTATACGGCTTGGCAGAGCTTTACCGTGAGCAGATCAAGGGTGCCAAGATCATCGGCAATGCAGGCTGTTTTACCACAGCCAGTATTTTGGCTCTAGCACCTTTGGCCAAGGCCCATCTTATCGAGGTAAACTCCATTATTGTGGATGCTAAGTCTGGTGTCTCTGGAGCAGGCAGGGGTGCCAAGGTGCCCAACCACTTCCCTGAGCTCTATGACAACTTCAGGGCCTACAATGTCTGCAAACACCGCCATACGCCTGAGATAGAGCAGGCGATTACGGATTTGTCCGGTGAGGAAACCCTCATCAACTTCACACCTCATTTGGTGCCCATGTCCAGAGGTATTCTCTCCACCTGCTATGCTCAGCTCAAGGCAGGGGTAACTGAGGAAATGGTGGATGCAGCTTTTGCCAAGCTTTACGGCAAGGAGCACTTTATCAGGCTGCGGGGCCGTGGGGCCTATCCTTCCACCAAAGAAGTGCGCGGCTCCAATTACTGTGACCTGGGGTGGCATATTGATGAACGCACCCATCGGGTGATTGTGCTCTCTGCCATTGACAATCTGGTGAAGGGAGCTGCAGGGCAGGCAGTGCAGAATTTCAATATTGCCTGCGGTTTTGATGAGAAGACGGGCCTGGATATGGTGCCCATGTATCCTTGATAGATAATTATGGAGGTTCAAGATATGTCAGATATGTTCAGCGAAGCAATGTGCAAGGCCGGCGTCACTTATCCTCAGGGGTTCAAGGCCGCTGGTGTCAAGGCCGGCGTCAAGAAGAGTGGCAACCTTGATGTGGCTGTCATCTACACGGAGAAGGAGGCCAGCGTGGCCGGTGTCTTCACCCAGAATGCGGTGGCAGCAGCGCCGGTTTTCGCTTCCAAGAAGGTAGTGGCTACGGGCAAGGCCCATGCCATCACCGCCAATGCAGGCTGCGCCAATGCCTGCACCGGCGAGCAGGGCACGAAGGATGCTGCTGCCATGCAGTCCATCACCGCTGAGGCGCTGGGCTGCGAGCCTTTGGATGTGGTGGTAGCATCTACGGGCATCATCGGTGTGAATTTGCCCATGGAGAAGATGGAAGCCGGCATCAAGCAGGCCGTCAGCGAGCTTTCCGAGCATGGCAGCGAGACTGCAGGCAAGGCCATCATCACCACGGACACTTATTCTAAGTCCTGCGCCACTGAGGTGGAGCTTGGCGGCAAGAAGGTACGCTTTGGGGCTATTGCCAAGGGTTCCGGCATGATCCAGCCCAATATGGCTACCATGCTCTG
>CAJOIN010000072.1 GCA_905234515.1 uncultured Selenomonas sp. | reverse complement strand
GCCCGCAGGGGGAACACATGTCCCGGGCGGCGGAAGCTGGCAGCCTTGGCAGTGGGATCCAGCAACTTCTTGATAGTCTGGCAGCGCTCAAAAGCAGAAATACCAGTATCCGTATCAAAGGCATCAATGGAAACGGTAAAAGCCGTCTCATGGTTGTCCGTGTTGTTCACCACCATCTGGCCGATGTTCAGCTCATCAAGACGCTGGCCGTCAATAGGAGTACAGATGAGACCCTTGGCGTATTTCGCCATGAAGTTCACGTCCTCAGGGGTCACGGTAGCGGCCGCCACAATCAGGTCGCCTTCGTTCTCCCGGTCCTCATCATCCACCACTACCACCATCTTGCCATGCTTGATGTCCTCGATGGCCTGTTCCACTGTGGCAAATTTATCCTTAAAGTCACTCATATCTCTAACCCCTTTCAGGTGTTACTTATTCATTCGTTAAAATCCGTTCTGCAGCAGGAACTCCCGGGTTAAGCCACTCTTTTTCTCCTGAGCGCCACTCCCCAGCAACTTCTCCACGTATTTACCCAGCACATCCGTTTCAATATTGATGGGACTGCCTGCCATCTTGGCATGCAAGTTGGTCACCTGCCGGGTATGGGGTATAAGGCTGACAGTAAAGTCCGTATCCGTAACCCTGGCCACCGTCAGGCTTATGCCGTCCAAAGCTACGGATCCCTTTTCCACTATATAATGGAGAAGCTTTTCCTCTGCCTTGATTTTCAGCAGCACCGCATTTCCTTCTTCGGTAAAGGATTCAATCTCCCCCACCCCGTCAATATGGCCGCTGACGATATGGCCTCCCAGACGGCTGGAAAGAGTCAGGGCCCGCTCCAGATTCACCGAACTGCCCTTCTTGAGTTCCCGCAGGGCTGTGCGCCTGATGGTCTCGGGCATCACATCGGCAGTAAAATGCCCCTTGTCAAAACTGGTTACCGTCAGACAGATGCCGTTGACAGCAATGCTGTCACCCAGGCTTACATCCTCCAGAACCTTGGAAGCCCTGATGGACAGGCGGCCGGCGCCGATGCTGTCTACCACGCCCAATTCTTCAATTATGCCAGTAAACATCCTGCCACCTCATTCCTTTTCCCCTGTGTCCCGGTCCAAAGTTAGCCACAAGGGCATATTTTTCTTCTGTACATAGCCCGTAAGCAGCACGTCCCGACCTATGGTCCTGGCCTCCAACTCCGTAAGCTCCACAGCTTCCGCCAGGGTCGCAAAGCCCTCGCCCTCTACAGGGGTCTTGGCCTCCCGACCGCCGATGATTTTCGGTGACACAAAGGCATAGACCTTGTCCACCAAACCGGCTTTTAGCAAAGAGAAGTTCACCGTTCCTCCGCCTTCCACGAAAACAGAGGTGATTTCCCGCTCTCCTAGCTGCTTCATGAGCAGGGGCATATCCACTTGGGGGCCAGGTCCTGCCACCAGGATTTCCGCTCCTGCTGCCTGCAAGACCTCCACCCTGTCAGAGGGGGCCGCTTCCGTCACAGCAATGATAGTTTTGGCCGCCCCATCCGTCAGGATTTTGGCCTTCACAGGCGTGCGGGCCAGGCTGTCCGCAATGATGCGCACGGGATTCTTTCCTGTGTCATCTGGCAGCCTGGTGGTCAGACTGGGGTCATCAGAGAGCACCGTGCCGATGCCTGCCAGAATGCCGTCATACTCGTCTCTGTATTTATGCACCTGCTGCCTGGCCGCCTCCCCGGTAATCCACTGGGAAGCTCCCGTATAGGTGGCAATCTTGCCGTCCAAACTCATGGCCGTCTTCAGTGCCACCAAGGGCAAGCCCGTCTGAATCCACTTCAGGAAAGCCTCGTTGAGCTTGGCCGCCTCCCGGGCGAGTACCCCGCATTTTACTTCAATGCCTGCTTCCTCCAAGATAGCAATTCCCTTGCCTGCCACCAGCGGATTTGGGTCCTTCAGGGCTATCACCACTCGGGCGATGCCGGCCTCTACCACTGCCTTGGCACAGGGCCCCGTGCGGCCGTAATGGGCACATGGCTCCAGGGTCACATAAAGGGTGGCTCCTTTAGCCAATTCCCCTGCCATGCGCAAAGCGTGAACCTCCGCATGGGGCGTACCTGCTTTCCGGTGCCAGCCCGTGGCTACAATGCGGCCCCCCCGGACTATCACAGCCCCCACCAGGGGGTTGGGAGAAGTGCGTCCCCGGGCATTCTCCGCTACCCGCAGTGCTTCCCGCATATAATCTTCATCTGTCACAGAACTCACCTCGCAAAATATGATTTTGATCTAATGAGGCAAAGTCTTCCCAAAATAAACGAAAAAAGCCCGCAGAACACTCTCCGCGGGCTAATTGCATGCAAATAAAACCTAACATGCCTTTTCTCATCCAGACTATTCCCCGGCAAATACCAGGGAGAAGCAAAGCTTCACTGTCGGCTCCGGAATTGCACCGGATCATGCCAATCTATCGGCTTGCGGGCTATACCGCCGGTGGGGAAATTCTCCCCGCCTCAAAGAGCGATGTCTCATCAAAGAATAGTATAACGCAATTGTTCAGATTTTTCCACAAGAAAAAAACCTTATCGTTTCGACAGGAACACCATTCCCGCCATAACGCATTGATACAAATTTTGCCACAGGGGAATCAAGCCTCCACCTCTCCGTCATTTCTCAGTTGAATTGCTTCTGCAATATGCGACGCTTCAATATTTTTCGTCCCGGACAAATCCGCTATAGTACGTGCCACCTTTATTATACGGTCATAGGATCTGGCTGAAAGGTTCAGTTTCTTGAAAGCCTGCTCTAAAAGAAATTGGGCTGGGGGCTCCAAAACGCATAATTTTTGCAACAGGGCATGGTTCATCTGTCCATTGCAGAAGAGGTGGTATTTTTTCAGCCGTTTCAGCTGTATTTCTCTGGCCTTCACCACCCTTTGACGTATTTGGGCAGAAGATTCCGCCCGCTTTTTTGAAGACAGTTCCTCATACTTTACCCTTGGCACCCGTATATGTATGTCTATGCGGTCCAGTAACGGCCCGGAAATCTTTCGTGTATAACGCCTGATTTCTGACACACTGCACTCACAGTCCCTCTCCGGATCACCAAGGTAGCCGCATGGGCAGGGATTCATGGCAGCTATGAGGATGCAGCTGGAAGGAAAAGTCAGTGAAGCATTGACCCTGGAAATGGTGATTCTCCTGTCCTCCACAGGCTCCCTAAGGACTTCCAGGGATTTTTTACTAAACTCCGGCAGCTCATCCAAAAACAGTACTCCATGGTGGGCCAGCGTCACTTCCCCTGGACGGGGGATGCTGCCACCACCAATCATAGCCACCATGGAGGTAGTATGATGGGGGCTGCGAAAGGGCCGTTCCCTGATAAGGCCTTGGCCTGAAAGCAGGCCGGCTATGCTGTATATTTTAGTAACTTCCAATGCTTCCTCCCGGGTCATTTCCGGCAAGATGGAACTCATGCGGCGGGCCAGCATGGTTTTTCCAGCTCCCGGCACCCCAACCATCAGCACATTGTGTCCCCCGGCAGCAGCAATTTCCAGAGCTCTTTTCGCCTGGTACTGTCCCTGTACATCTGCAAAATCATCCGTAAACCCCTGTTCTCCTTTTTCCTTTTGCTTGGGACTGGCTGCCTCAAGGGGCTCCACCCCCGTCAGGAAGCGCACCAACTGCCCCAAATCCTTCAGCGCATAGACCACCAGCCCCTCCACCAGCAATGCCTCCTCGGCATTTTCCTCCGCTACAAAAATACTTTCAAAACCCGCCTCCCGCGCCTTGATTGCCATGGGTAGAACCCCTTTTACTCCCCGGCACTTCCCTTCCAAAGAAAGTTCCGCCGTAAAAAGGCTCTTTTCCACCTTTTCCTGGGGTAAACTACCATAAGCTGTAAGCAACCCAACAGCAATGGGCAAATCCAACCCCGAACTGTCTTTTTTCAAATCCGCAGGCGCCAGGTTTATGGTGACTCTCTCCTGGCAAAGCTTGATGCCAGTATTGCGAATGGCAGTACGGACCCGTTCCTTGGACTCCCTTACCGCCGTGTCCGGCAATCCCACAATATCCATGCCAGGCAAGCCGGAGCTGGCATCCACCTCCGTGGCAATTATCACACCATCCACGCCTAAAGTCGCTGCTCCATAGGTTCTGGCAAACAATGTTACTCCCCCATTTCCCTTACGCCTCAAAGGCTCCAATAATATGCCTGATATGGCAGTTTTCTCCATGGGCATAGACCTCCAGCACATCAAAACGGCAGGGGCGCTCTTCCAAGTGCCTCTGCCTCAAAAACCATTTAGCTGTCTGGATAATCTTCTGCTGCTTGTGATAGTTCACTGCTTGAGCGGGGAAGCCGCATCTCTCTGTGCGGCGTGTCTTCACCTCTGCAAAGACAAGGATATCCCCCTGACCTGCCACAATGTCTATCTCACCTGTGGGCACCCTGAAATTCCTCTCAAGTATCTTGTAGCCATGACGCACAAGATAGAGAGCCGCAGCTTCCTCGCCACGGCTGCCCAGACTCTTGTTATCCATTTGACAGGACCTCTTATCTCTGGTTATTTTTCTTCCGACGTTCCCCGGCATGCTTATCTATGCGGTAGACATAAGCCATGACCTCGGCAATAGCCCGATAAAGCTCCGGGGGAATCTCCCTGTCTATATCCAGGGCCATCAGCATGTTCACCAGGGTCTTGTTCTGGTATACCGGCACAGCAGCGCTTTGGGCCGCCGCCATGATATTTTCCGCCACATAGCCTTTGCCCTTGGCTACCACCTTGGGAGCCCTGTCCCTTTCCATATCATAGCGCAAGGCCACCGCTTTGGCCTCGGCATTAGGGTCAGTTTCCGGCTCCTCTATGGGACGGCTCCCCCTCCTGGGCATATCTCTCACCTGCCTCGTTATCCCATTTCCTCTTTGCTCTTATTCGCTTCACAGGCTCCTATTCCTGCCTGCCGGCAGACTTTTCTTAGATAAAACGCCTTTCTCCCACAGCCCCTACCTTCAGCTCATTGAGTCTAAGGTTATCAGAGCCTCTTAGGGCTTGGCGGATATCCTGCATGCTGGCCCGGAACTCATCTGCTATCTCGGAATCCGAGAAAAAGAGCCGCATATCCAGCTGGTTCTCATCAAAGACACGACAGGTCAGCTCCACCGCCCCGATATTCTCCGTCAGCACGCAAAGGCGCAGCCAGTTCTCCTTTTTCAGGTATCCCGTCTCTGGATCCTGCCGGGCCTCATCGTAGACATGGATATAGGAGGGATAGCTCTGCTCATTCTCCCCCAGATACATGGGCATCATGAAACTCAGGGCTCTCTGCCCCTGCACTATGGAATTATCCCCTGACATGGAGCCCCGCATGGCCAGCACAAACGCTGCCACATCGCGGCCTGCGCTCTTCAGCTGCCTGGCATTCATCTGCCTGGTATTGGCCATATCGCAAAGCTGCATGAAGGCATAGAGCCTGGGCAGGTCTGGTATATTCTGCTGCAGGGCTGCCTGTTGTACGGTGACCGGCACATTCTGCTGGCAAAGGCGGATCAGCTGCTGGAGCTGCCGGGCCTCCTGTTCCCCCATGGTGGTCTGGCGGCCATTGACAAAGTTCTGCAGGAGCTGCGCATCACGCTGTGTCAGCTGCAAATTCTTCAGGAGCATCTGGGCCAGATCCTTCATGGTCTCCATGGTCTGGGGAGTGTTCTCCATGGTCTGGCTCATCAGCTGTGCCTTGGCCTGCTGCATAGCCTCCTGCTGGGGCGCATTTGGCTGGGTGTGCTGGCCCTGCATGCGTGCCTGCTGCTGGAAGAAGGGCTCCTGCATCAAGGTCTGCCTGGCACTTTGTTGCTGCTGGGCCTGCATGCCTTGCTGGGACTGCTGTGGCTGTCCCGGCTGGGATTGCTGGGCTTGCTGACCTTGCTGGGACTGATTGGCATTCTGCCCCTGGGACGCAGCACCGCTTCCCTGCCCCTGTTGCGCAGCCGGCTGGCCCTGTGGCGCACTGCTCCCTTGCTGGGTCCCCTGAGGCTGGCCTTGCTGGAAATTATTCCCCTGATTTGCCTGCTGTCCCCCCTGGGCATTCTGCGCCTGACCCTGAGGAGCATTCTGACCTTCAAAAGCTGCCTGAGGCTGCCCTGCCTGCGCATTGTTCTGCCCCTGCTGGGCCATTTGTGGCTGCCCCTGGGAAACGTTCTGACCTTGAGAAAGGTTTTGCCCCTGAGGCAGGTTCTGTCCTTGATTTGCCTGTGGCTGGCCCGGTTGCTGGGACTGATTCTGCTGGACCTGCCCCTGCTGGTTACCCTGCAGCTGCCCCTGGGGAGCATTCTGTGCCTGGCCCTGAGTGGTTGCCTGGCCTTGCTGCATCATCTGGCCCTGCCCTGCCTGATTGCCTTGCTGAGCGCCCTGTCCCTGACTTGCTGCCTGGCCCTGTTGTGCACCCTGCCCCTGCTGGCCTTGCTGGGCCTGAGCCTGTTCCTGCTGAGGCGCCTGAGGCTGGGACTGCCCCCCCTCTGCACTAGCCGGCCTGGGCATAAAAAACTGCACCAGCTGCTTCAGAAAACTCAAAGAACTGCCTTCCTCAAAGGGCATGATGGAAGGCTGCCCCTTGGGCTGCAGGGACAGTAAAAGCTGCTGCATCTCCTGAGGCAGCTCATCGAAATTCTTGTCTATGAGCAGGTCAAAGGAAGCCTTCAGCAAGAGCACCGGTTCCAACACCTTGCTGTCCGCGCTGCCGTTGCTGACCATAGCTTTCAAATTGGTGAGCAGCACCTGCAGGGTATCGCTGACAGCAGGAGCCGAGCCTTTTTCTGCCAGGGCTGCCATCTGGTTCAGCATCCTGGACATGCTGGTAAGCTGCTCTGCCGTGAAGCGCTGGCTTTCCACCGTGCTGCTTAGTCCTTGCCCCAGTGTTTCCTCGAAAGAAAAGGCCTGCTTCAGGACATTTCTGATGACCTCCTGCAGTTCCTTGGGCATCTTCTCCATGGCCTCGCTCTGGGCGCTGGCTATCTTGCCAAGTATGCTTGCCATATCGTCCACAGCCGCCTGCAAGGCCACATTGGTACGCGGCGCAAAGGCCTCCGCCGAACTGCCGCCTGTACGATGGCCTATGCGGTCAGGGCCTCCCGAAGATTGAGGCCGCTCTATAGGGCGTATGCCCACATTTACCTGTGTTCCCGCTTCCAAAGGCATATCTTGTCACCCTTCCAGGATAATAATCACAAAGGCTGGTTCTGTTCAAACATGGATTTTATAGGTTCAAAAGACATTCTGTGTATAGGACAGGGCCCGTATTTTCTCAGAGCCTCTATATGCTGGGCTGTGCCATACCCCTTGTGGCTGGCAAAGCCGTACTCCGGATACTGCTTGTCGTATTCGTCCATCAGCCGGTCACGGGTGACCTTGGCGATGATGGAGGCCGCCGCAATGGAGGCGGACTTGGCATCACCCTTGATGATGGAGCGGGAGGGCATGGGCAGGGCCGCCAGAGGCACTGCATCCACCAATACCTGCTGAGGCTCCGGGCTGAGGCCGAAGATTGCCTCATACATGCCGTTGAGGGTGGCCTGATAAATATTCACCCTGTCGATGGTCCTGGCATCCACCAGCACGCTGCTTACGGCGATGGCCTTTTCCCGGATCTCTGCGAAAAGTTCCTCCCTCCGCTCAGGAGAGAGCTTCTTGGAATCATTGAGATGGGGCAGTTCCAGCTCATGGGGCAGGATCACTGCTGCCACAGACACAGGCCCTGCCAGGGG
>CAJOIN010000071.1 GCA_905234515.1 uncultured Selenomonas sp. | reverse complement strand
CCCAGGTTGCTTACCATGATGCCGTCTGGCTGCTGGGACAGGCTCTTGAGAGCAGTGAAGAACTGCTCAAGTTCCCCACACTCCCTGCGGCGGGTGGTGCGGGCTGTTTCGATGACAGCCTTGGCCTGATGTTCATGGGCATAGGCGATGATTTCTTCATAATCCTTGAGCTTCCAGGGACGGTTGGGGCGGAAGGCCTCGCCGCCGATGTATACGCAGTTGGCGCCATTGTCAATGGCTGCTTTTGCGGCTGCGGGAGTGCCCACCCGCACGGAAAGATGGCGGGGGAAAGTGTTCTTTGTCTCTATGGACTTTTCCTGAAGCAGCACCTCGTCCTGGAAGCCAGCGCCTCCTTGACGGCGTTGCTGAAGAAGCGGGGCTCCCTTTCTCCTGTAAAGCCGATATCCTGCTTGGTGGTACCGCCGAAGGCAAAGGTGGTGGTAAAGTCTCTGGCACGGTTTTCGTGGAGGGAACGCCAGCCTTCTTCATCGGCAGTATAGCCCTGGGGGTCGGCAATATAGGCGTCAATGGCCTTGCGGTAGGTGGAGACAATGCGGCGGATAAAAGGAGCAGGGCGCATGCGCCCTTCAATCTTGAAGGAGAAGACCCCCGCGGCGCGGTACATGCACATGTCCTTCAGGGCCAGTTTGTAAGGGCCTTCGCTGTTTTTGTCCAGCACCTCGCCGGTTTCCTCGTCAATGAGCTGATAGGGCCAGCGGCAGGGCTTCAGGCAGCGGCCACGGTTGCCGCTCTGTCCGAAGAGAACACCGGAATGGATGCACTGGCCGCTTTCGGAGATGCACATATCACCGTGCATGAAGTATTCCACCTCAATGCCTGTGCGCTCGCAGAAGAGGCTGAGCTCCGAGAGGGTCATTTCCCTGCCCACCACGATGCGGGTGATGCCATACTCCTTCAGCCTTTCAATGGCGTTCTCGTTGTGGGTGTTCATCATTACCGAGGTATGGAGAGGGATGGTGAGCCCCATTTCGTGAACCAGCTCCAGCACTGCAAAATCCTGCACCAGGATGGCATCAGGGCGGATTTCCTCCAGGTAGGCCAGATATTTGCGCAGGGCAGGAATTTCCTCGTCGCTGATAAGGTTGTTCAAAGTGATGTAAAGATGTACGCCATGGGCATGGGTGTACTCGATGGCCCGTTTAAGGGCTGCGTCATCAAAGTTGAAATCTCCCTCGTGCATGCGCATATTGAAGTGTTTGCCGCCCAGGTAGACCGCATCAGCTCCTGACTCTACAGCAGCCTCCAGGGCTTCCCAGGTGCCAGCCGGTGCCAGCAGTTCTACGGATTTGCGATTAAGCAACATTGAGAAAAACTCCTTTTATAAATAGAATTTATGAATTCAGTAATTGTCCTATAATAGTATAACAGGAATCCATAGGGCTATCAATCGTCAAGGCAGGCTGGATTTTTAAGAAAGATTGTCATTAATATGGAATTAAATTTTGCTGTAGTATTTGTCATAGAACATTGAATCATGTATAATTAAACGGGATAGTCGGGAGGAGTCCTGACTTTGCGATAAAATAGGAGGTTTTTACGATCATGATAGGGGATACACTTCGTGCCGAACGTGAAAGAAAGGGCATGACCATTAAAGATATTGAACAGGGCACCAGCATACGTGCGCGTTACATAGAGAGTATTGAAAAAGGTGAATACAGCAATCTGCCCGGCGATGTATATGCCACGGGTTTTGTGCGCAACTATGCGACATTCCTGAAGCTGGATGCAGATATGGTGGTCCGGGAATTTAGCGAGGAATTGCATCCAGGACAGCTTCAGGAAGAAGAAAATCTGAAGGAAGCAGAAAAGGAAATCAAGTCTTCTTTTGCTACGGAAAGCGACTTCAAGCTGCGGATGGAAGAATCTACCAAGCGTCAAAATAAGCTGCTGGCGGCTGTGGTCTGCTTGTTGGTAGCGGGGGGAGCCTATTTCCTCTTCAGCATGGATAATGAACAGGCAGCCAAAGAGGTTAAGCCTGTCAAGCAGGCCCAGACACAGGTCAAGGAGCCGGCCAAGCAGGAGAGCAAGGCTGCTGCAGCGCCTGCAGTCAAGCGCGATGACGTGGAAGTCGTTGCCAAGTTTGATGACAGGTGCTGGACCCAGGTTATTGCCGATGGCAAGACCATTTATGAAGGTACCATGGACAAGGGCAAGACCATGAACTGGAAGGGCAAGGAAAAGGTCAGCATTACCGCAGGTAATGCTGGTGCTGTGGCGCTTTCCGTCAATGGCCAGGATTTGGGCAAAGCTGGTGAGGTAGGACAGGTAGTGGAACGCGTTTTCACCCCTGAAGGTGCAGTGAAGAGTGATGCGGCTGCTGGCAGCCAAAAGGACAAGGTTAAATAATGCAGGATTTTTTGCCGATCAGTAAAGAGGATATGGAAAGACGGGGCTGGGAACAGCTGGATTTTGTCTTTGTGTCAGGGGATGCCTATGTGGACCATCCCAGTTTTGGACCTGCTATTCTCTGCCGTCTGCTGGAAAAGCATGGCTATAAGGTCGGTATTATTCCCCAGCCGGATTGGCATTCTTCCCGGGATTTTATGTCCTTGGGAAAACCCCGGCTGGCTTTTCTTGTTTCTGCAGGGAACATGGATTCCCTGTTGAACCAGTTCACTGCCGCCAAGAAGCGCCGCAGTCAGGATGCGTACTCTCCTGGGGGAGAGGCAGGGCACAGGCCACTGCGGGCCACGGCGGTGTACTGCCAAAAACTGCGGGAAGCATATCCGGAGGTGCCCATTGTCATTGGCGGTATTGAGGCCAGTCTGAGAAGGTTCGCCCATTATGATTACTGGTCCAATGAGGTGCGTCCTTCCATGCTGGCAGAGTCCGGTGCGGACCTCTTGATTTACGGCATGGGGGAAAAGGCGCTGCTCGCAGTAGCGGCAGACCTCCAGCAGGGTGTGGAAATTGGCAATATCCAGGATGTGCCAGGGACCTGCTTCAAGGTGCCAGGCTTTGACTACATTTGGGATTACTTGCCACTGGCCTCTTTGGAGGAGGTTGCCAAAGACAAGCAGAAGTTTGCCGAGGCCTATAAACTTGAGTATTTGGAACAGGATGCCTTGCGGGGCAGAAAGCTGGCCCAGCAGAATGGGGATATTTGCGTGGTGCAGAATCCCCCTGCACTGCCTCTCACTGAGGAGGAAATGGACGAGGTCTATGACCTGCCTTATCGGCGCACCTGGCATCCCCGTTATGATAAGGCGGGGGGCGTGCCTGCCATCAAGGAGGTGCAGTTCAGCCTGGTGAGCCAGCGGGGCTGCTTCGGAGGATGCAACTTCTGTGCCATTATCTCCCATGAGGGCAGGGTTATCCAGCGGCGCAGCGAGGCTTCCATTTTGAGGGAAGCCAGGATTCTAACCCAGTTGCCTGGCTTCAAAGGTTATATCCACGATGTGGGGGGACCTACCGCTAATTTCCGCCGTACCTCCTGTGACAAGCAGCTGGAGCATGGCACCTGCCGGGGCAAGGATTGTTTGTCTCCGGTGCCCTGCGGGAATCTGGTAGCGGAACATGGAGAGTATCTGGAGCTTTTGCGGAAGCTGCGGGCTCTTCCAGGGGTGAAAAAGGTCTTTGTCCGTTCAGGGCTGCGCTTTGACTATATCATGCGGGCCAAGGACGGCATGAAGTTCCTGGAGGAACTTTGCCAGCATCACGTCAGCGGCCAAATGAAGATTGCACCGGAACACATTACAGACCGGGTCACCTGGATGATGGGCAAGTCCAATAAAAAGGTCTATGTGGACTTCGTTAGGGGGAAAAAGCAGTATCTGGTGCCCTATTTCATGTCCAGCCACCCGGGGGCGACCCTCAAGGATGCGGTGGAACTGGCTGAATTCCTCCACGAAATGGGTTATCACCCCCAGCAGGTGCAGGATTTCATTCCGACCCCGGGCACCCTTTCCACCTGCATGTACTATACAGGAATCCATCCCTTGACAGGGGAACGGGTATATACAGCCAAGAAGCCCGAGGATAAGCGTATGCAGAGGGCTCTGATGCAGTACTGGCTGCCCAATAATTACGAAATTGTCTGCAAAGCATTGAAAGCCGCCCATCGGGAGGACTTGATAGGCTTTGGCAAGCACTGCCTGGTGCGGCCGCCAAAAGGGAACAGAGTGAATCAGGAAAGGGCTGGCTGCCGGCAGATAAAGAACAAGAAAGAGAAAAAGAAGGTGCATAAATGAAGTGTCCATATTGCAAGCAGGCTGACAGCCGTGTGGTTGATTCCAGAGCGGCAGATGATGGCGCCACCATTCGCCGCCGCAGGGAATGCAACGGATGTCACAAGCGCTTCACCACCTATGAGGTGGTGGAAAAGGTGCCTCTGATGGTGGTCAAGCATGATGGTCGCAGGGAGGCCTTTGACAGCAGCAAGATTCTCAACGGCATTATTCGGTCCTGTGACAAGCGTGACATCTCCATGGAGAGCATCATCAATTTTGTGAATGATGTGGAGCGTGATATACGCAATACCATGGTGCAGGAAGTGCCCTCGGATAAAATCGGTGAGATGATTATGGACCGCCTGAAGGACTTCGACGAAGTTGCATATATCCGCTTTGCCTCTGTTTACAGACGCTTTGCAGATATTTCCAACTTCATAGAAGAACTCAAAGAGCTTCAGGAACACAAGAACAGGCCCTTGGATATTACCAGGCATGATTGATTTTGAAAAGCGAGGTCAGGAAAGTTGGATTGGGAACTGAAGCAGGAGCTGCGTCAGCAGCTGGCAGAGGAGCAGGGGTATTATCGCTATCCCCTTGGCACTAGGACGAAGTTTGCCCTGGCTTATCCCAATTCCTATTTTCTGGGCATGTCAAATTTGGGGCTGCATATTGTCTATAAGCTGTTGAATGAGCGGGATGATACGGCCTGCGAACGAGTCTTTCTGCCGGAGAGAAAGAAAATCCAGCAGTATGAGAACACCCACACTCCCGTTATGAGTGTGGAATCCCAGCTGCCACTTTATGATTTTGCTCTGATTGGCTTTGTGGTCTCCTTTGAAATGGACTACTTCAATCTGGTGAAAATCCTGGAGCTGGGGAAGGTGAAGCTTCGCTCTGGGGAACGGGGAGAAAAGGACCCCATTGTTATGGCGGGGGGGCCTTGTGCCACCTTCAATCCTGAGCCCTTGTCCCAGGTGGTGGATGTTTTTATTATAGGAGAGGGCGAGGTAATCATGCCCTCTCTGATGGATGCCTACCATGAAGCCAGGGCTCAGGGACTGAGCCGTCAGGAAACCCTGCTGCGGCTGGCTCAGGTGCCCGGTGTCTATGTTCCTTCCCTTTATGAGCACCGATGGGATGAAGAAGGAAGGCTGCGGTCCATTGAGGCCCTGCCCGGGGCGCCCGCCAAGGTTTCCCGCCAGTGGGTGCGGAACCTTGATGAGCATCCCGCCCATACGGTAGTGGTGACGGACAATACGGAGTTCAACTTCTACCTGATAGAGACGGCCCGGGGCTGCGGGCGGCATTGCCGCTTCTGCATGGCGGGATATTGCTTCAGGAAACCCAGGAACCGCTCCTTGGAGGTTATCAACCGACAGGTGCAGGAGGCCCTGCAGCACCGCAAGCGCATCGGCCTTATGGGGGCCGCCATTTCCGATTACCCGGAGATTGATGAGCTTTGCCGGGATATCCTGGGGGAGGGGCTTTCCATGTCTGTGGCTTCCTTTCGGGCGGATTCCGTTACGGAGGAATTGGTTACCTCCTTGGCCCAAAGCGGCCTCAAGACCCTCACCATTGCTCCCGAGGCGGGCAGCGTCAGGATGAGGGCGGTCATCAACAAGGGCATTGAGGAGAAGCATATCTTCAATACTGTGGAGCTGGGGCTAAAGGCGGGCATCAAGAATTTTAAGCTCTACATCATGGTTGGCCTTCCTTTCGAGCAGGATGAGGATATCGAAGCCATTATCGACCTGGCCAACCGGGTCAAGGATTATATGGAAGCTGAGGGCAGCAAGGGAACCCTTACCCTTAGTGTCAATCCCTTTATACCCAAGCCGTTTACCCCTTTTCAGTGGATGCCCATGGCTGATAAAAAGAAAGTGGAGCAAAAGCTGAAACACTTGGATAAATCCCTCAGGAAGCGCAAGCACATTGTGGTGAATGTGGAGTCTCCCAAGGAAGCCTATGTGCAGGGCGTGCTGGCCAGGGGAGGCAGGAATATCGGCGAGGTTCTGCTGAGGGCCTGTGAGATGGGCGGCAGCAAGGCCTTTAAGAGGGCTTTGAAGGAAATGGGCATAAGAGCAGAGGGAGAGCTTTACCGCCAAAGGGAAGAAGATGAGCTCTTTCCCTGGGAAAGGCTGGATATGGGATTCCGCAGGGATTACCTTTATGGGGAGCTGAAGCTGGCTGAGGAGCTGAAGCCCACCCTGCCTTGCTTTGACAACTGCCACCGTTGCGGTGTATGCTGAATATATCTTGAATATATTCTGAATGGAAAGGATGTGCTGCTATGAGCTTTGTCCTGGAACATTTGCAAAACAATCTTTGGAGCGGGAAGTTTTCCCACTTCCCCTCAGATATAATGGTACACGGCATCTCCGGTCGCTTGGGGGGCGCTAGTGGGAAGCCCTACGCTGCCTTGAATATGGGCCTTCATGTGGGGGATGACCCGGTCAAGGTGCTAGAGAACCGCAGGCGTTTTCTGAATGCCCTGGAACTGAAGGCTGAGGATGTTTGCAGCCCCCAGCAGGTACATGGTGTAAGTGTGCATCGTGTCACTGTGGGTGACAGGGGCAAAGGAGCTCTGGATTATGCCAGTGCCATTCCTGAAACCGATGCCCTGATTACCAATGCTCTGGGAGTGCCTTTGCTGTTGTGCTTTGCAGACTGTGTGCCCCTGCTCTTCGTGGACACAGAAAAAGGTGCCATAGGCCTGGCTCATGCCGGCTGGAAGGGCACCGTGGGCCGCATTGGGGTGAAGACGTTGGATGCCATGGCTCAGGCCTTTGGCACGGAACCGGGCAAGCTCCTGGTGGGCATTGGTCCCTCCATTGGGCCGGAGTGCTTTGATATTGGTGAGGATGTGGCGGAGAAATTCCGGGAGGCTTTTCCGGAATACCATGAAAAGATTCTCTCACATCAGGAGGGCAAGACTCATGCAGACCTTTGGGCAGCCAACAGGCTGCAGCTGGAGGAAGCCGGGGTGGCACCAGAGAACATCGAGTGCGCTGATAAGTGCACCAGCTGCAGCCACAAGTGGTTCTTCTCCTATCGTGCTGACGGAGGAGAAACAGGGCGGCTGGCAGCAGTGATGGCCTTGAAGAAATACTAAGGGGGTCCCCGGATGATAAAGGATAATTATCAGCAGGTCCTGGCCTCCATTGAGGCGGCCAAGTCCAGACGCAGGGAAGTGCCCAAGGAGGCACCGGTCAAGCTCATTGCTGTGACCAAGAACCACGATGTGGCCGCCATGAGGGAGGCCATAGATGCCGGTGCCACCGAGGTGGGAGAGAACCGCATCCAGGAGGCAGCGAATAAGTTTGATGCCCTGGAGAGGGAGGTCACCTGGCATCTTATCGGCCACCTGCAGACCAACAAGGTCAAACAAGCGGTGAAATACTTTCAATTAATCCATTCTGTGGACAGCCTGCATCTGGCCAGAGCCCTGGAGAAGGAAGCTGCCAAAATCGGCAAGGTTCAGGACATTCTCCTGCAGGTGAATCTGGCCAGGGAAGACAGCAAATCCGGCCTTTATAAGGAAGAGCTGGAGGAGGCCTTCCGGGAGGTTGACGGCTTTGAGCATTTGCGCATCAGGGGACTCATGTGTATGGCTCCCAACTATGATGAAGTGGAAAACTGCAGGCCCCTCTTTAGGGAAATGTATGGAATTTATTGCCAAGTAAAGGAAATGCCCTGGCAAAGGGCGAAGGTGGAATACCTGTCCATGGGCATGTCCCATGATTATGAAATCGCTGTGGAAGAAGGGGCCAACATAGTAAGGGTTGGCACGGCCATTTTCGGACCACGCCAATACTAGGGGAGATGAAAGTTATGAATATCATTGATAAGGTATGCGGCAAGATGGGGCTTATGGATCCTGAGGATGAAAAGGAAGAACTGAACGAGTATCTTGAGGAAGAAGCAGAGGAAAAACCCAATTTTGTGAAGCGTGACGAGGAAGAAAAGATGGAGCACTATAACGACGGTGGGAATAATGTAGTTGATTTTCACAGTGCAGCTTCTGCCCGTGACAATGTGGTAGCCTCCTATAAGGTGAAGGTGGTTGTGATTGAGCCTAAGTCCTTTGATGATGCCCAGCAGGTGGCCAATAATCTTCGTGAGAAGAAACCTGTGGTCATAAACTTCGAGCACACGGATGGAGAGGCTGCCAAGCGCATAATCGACTTTATCAGCGGTACAACCTATGCCCTGAACGGGGAAATCAAGAAGGTGGGACACAATGTGTTCCTCTGTGCTCCCAGCAATGTGAATGTCAGCTATACAGAAGAAGAGAAAAAGGTGTCTGCGGAGATGCCCTGGCTGAAGAAATAAGGAGCTGTTGGAGCTATGCTGGAGAATGTGAAACTTGGTTTTATCGGTGGCGGCGCCATGGCAGAAGCCATTACTGCCGGCTTGGTGGGAAATAAGGTGCTTCCGGCAGGGAATATCTTTATTTCCGACCATAAGGCTGCCCGTTGTGAGGAGCTGGCCCGCACCTATGGTGTGCAGGCCAAAGTGGGGGCGGATTTCCTTTCCCGGGTGGATTTCCTAATCTTGGCTGTGAAGCCTCAGGTGGCAGGGAAAGCCTTGGAAGAAATTAAGTCTGGCCTTGCCAAGGAGACAGTGCTGGTTTCCATCGTGGCAGGACTTACCCTGGCTTCTCTGGAGGACGCTTTGGGGAGCCGTCCCCTGGTGCGGGTAATGCCCAACACGCCCTTGGCTGTGGGGGCCGGCATGAGCGCTTTTGCAGTAAATGGCCTGGTGGGCCAGGAGGCAAAGGAGGCAGTCCGGGAGATTTTTGCTTCCAGTGGCGAAGCTCTGGAAGTGTCAGAGAGCCAGCTGGATGCAGTGACGGGGCTTTCCGGCAGCGGCCCGGCTTATGGCTTTTTGGCCATAGATGCCTTGGCAGATGGCGGGGTGGCTGCCGGACTGAAGCGGGCTGATGCTATAAGACTGGCTGCCCAGACCATGCTGGGGGCGGCTCAAATGGTTTTGAAGAAGGGAGCACATCCTGATGTGCTCAGGGATCAGGTGACCAGCCCTGCAGGCACTACCATTGAAGGGGTGCGGGTGCTGGAGAGGGCCGGTTTCAGAAGTGCCTTGATTGAGGCTGTACTGGCAGCTACTGAAAAATCCAGAAGCCTGGGCAAGAAATAAGAAGGATAATCGTATTATTATGGCAAGAAACACAGAACAAAAGGAAAAAATCATACGTTTTTACCGCGGCACTGAAGGGGAAGAGACTGTAGTCAAGCTGGTGGATATGGCAGAAAATGTCTGTCGTACGCAGAAGTTCCGTTTGAGCGGCTTCCTTGACCCCTTTGGGCAGGAAATTGCCGAGACTGTGGCGGCCAATTACCCCAATATCAAGGTGGATTTTGAGGGCGGCTACCAAGGGGCTGAGCGCTCCAGGGCTGTTTATGTCCACGAGGATTTCCAGGGGACGCCGGGGAGTTATGAGATTGACTGCATTGAGGCCAGTTGGAACGGCCAGTTCGCCAGGCTGTCCCACCGGGATGTACTTGGAGCCCTGATGGGGCTTGGGATAGAGCGAGACCGTCTGGGGGATTTGCTGGTCAATACTGATGCGGTAAAAATAATCTGTGAACAAAAAATGGCAGATTATCTTTTGCAGAATCTTACCCAGATTGGCGCCGTAGGCGTAAGCTGCCAGCGGGTGGAACTTTCCACCATTGCCCCCAGGGAAGAACGCTGCAAGGAAATTACCGCCACGGTGGCTTCCCTGCGGGTTGATTCCATTGCTGCTTCGGGTTTTGGCTTTTCCCGCAGCAGGGCTGCCTCTGATATAGCGGCTGATAAGCTGAAGCTTAATTGGCAGACCGTGAAGAGCGCTTCCCAGACCATTAAGGAGGGGGACGTGCTTTCCATGCGTGGCAGGGGCCGGCTGGAAGTGGCCGAGGTGCGCGGACAAACCAAGAAGGGGCGTACCGTGGTGGTTTTGAAACGCTATTTTTGAGATTTGAGATTACATAAGATGGGAGATAATAGTCTTGCTTACACCAATAGATATACACAACAAAGAATTTAAACGCAGTTTTCGTGGTTACAATGAGGATGAGATAGACGAATTCCTGGATCAGGTAGTCAACGACTATGAGACGCTTTTTCGTGAGAATGACAGACTGAAGGAGGAGCTCAGTCGTCTTCAGAAGCATGCAGACAGCTACCAGGAACGGGAGAAGAGCATCAACGATACCCTGATACTGGCCCAGAAGACGGCCCAGGAGCTTACGGACAATGCCAGACAGGCTGCAGCTGACATGAAGGAAAATGCTGCCAAGGAATGTGAGAACATGCGCCAGGAGGCAGCCATGGAGACCCAAAAGCAGATTGATGATGCTGCTGTGAAGGTGCGCTCCATCGTGGCAGAGTACGACAGGCTGGTGCGTGAGAAAAATCAGTTCCTCCGCAAGGTGAAGGTGACTATGGAGTCTGAGCTGGCTGTATTGAACCAGACCCTCATGGAGCTGCCCAACCCTGAGGCAGAGGAAGAGAATGGGAATGCAGTAACCGTGGAAAAAGTGGAAGTAACTGAGCAGGAGCGTGAATCCCTGGGCCAGTCCGTAGACCAGGATGAGGCGGAACCGGCCTGGCAGGGGGCTTGAGCTTAAGTGGCGGCAGCATTCTTATTTTTTGGCATTCTGGTCCTGGACCAGCTCATAAAGGGGCTGGTCCAGGTGAGTTTTGTGCCGGGAGAATCAGTAGTTGTTATTGAGCATATTTTTAATATCACCTATGTGCTGAATCCGGGAGCTGCCTTTGGTCTGCTGGAGAATCAGACATGGTTCTTCATCTTGTCAGCTACGGTGATTTTGCTGGCCTTCCTATGGTATTATCCGCGTCTGAAGCGTGAGTGTGCCCTGCTTCATTATGGCTGCGTGGCCATGGCGGCGGGGGCCATTGGCAATCTGATTGACAGAATAAAGACGGGGCTGGTGGTGGATTTCCTGGATTTCAGGATATGGCCTGTCTTCAATTTGGCGGATATAGCCATTGTCCTGGGCGTGGCTGGCATGGTATATGCTATCCTGTTCAAAGACAAGGAGCATGTTGAGAAATAAATGTCGGAGCTAAATATTTATACAGCAGACGTGGCAGGAGAGCGGCTGGACGTATTCCTGGTCAGGAGGCAGCCGGAACTGTCCCGCAGCCATGTGCAAAAACTTATTTCCTCCGGAGAGGTCCTGGTGGATGGCCAGCAGCGCAAGTCCAACTATAAGCTGAAGGAGGGAGCGAAGGTTAGTTTTCACCTGCCTGAGGCGGTGCCTGTGGAAATAAAGGCTGAGGATTTGCCCCTGGNTTATGAAGACAGGGACATCATAGTGATAAACAAGGCCAGGGGTATGGTGGTGCATCCTGCTGCGGGAGTTACCAGCGGCACTTTGGTCAATGCCCTGCTCTTTCACTGTGAGGATCTGTCAGGCATCAACGGGGAGATACGCCCTGGGATAGTCCATCGTTTGGATAAGGATACCTCCGGCGTTATGGTGGCTGCCAAGAATGACAAGGCGCACCTTGATTTGGCGGAACAGATAAGCACTAAGTCGGCCCATCGTCTTTATATTGCCGTAGTCCATGGCAATATAAAGGAGGAGGCTGGCATCATCAAAGGTGATATAGGCCGCCATCCTGTGGACCGCAAACGCATGGCCATTGTGCAGGAAAATGGGAAGCCGGCAGTTACCCATTTCAAGGTACTGGAGCGCTTTGGTGATTACACAGTGGTGGAATGCAGGCTGGAAACAGGAAGAACTCATCAGATAAGAGTCCACATGACCAGCATTGGACATCCTTTGGTCAATGACCCTCAGTACGGCAGCCGTAAGACCCCTTTCGGGATAAAGGGGCAGGCTTTGCATTCCAGGTGCCTGGTCCTGAGACATCCTGCCACAGGACAGGAGATGAGCTTTGAGGCGCCTCTGCCGGAGGATATGCAGAAAATCATAGACACCATGCGTTTGCGCAGAAGATAGGGACGACAGATGGAGGAATGAGATATGCCAAACTTTACGGAAAAAGCGGTCCTGATGGACACAGAAGCTATTAGAAGGTCTTTGGTGCGTATATCCCACGAGATTGTGGAGAAGAACAAGGGCGTGGATAATATC
>CAJOIN010000070.1 GCA_905234515.1 uncultured Selenomonas sp. | reverse complement strand
TGAATCCTGCCCAGTTTGGTCCCAATGAGGATTACGAGGCCTATCCCCGGAGATTTGAGGAGGATTGTGCGAAGCTGGAAACCGTGGGCATTGATGCGGTGTTACACCCGGAGCCGGAGGTAATGTATCCCAAAGATTATATGACTTATGTAAATGTGGAGGGTGACATCACAGGCAAGCTCTGCGGCGCCCGCCGTCCCGGTCATTTCCGCGGAGTGGCCACGGTGCTCACCAAGCTCTTCAACCTGTCCCGGGCCACGGATGCTTTCTTCGGCCAGAAGGATGCCCAGCAGGTGGTGGTGGTGCGCCGCTTTGTGGCGGACTTGAATATTCCTGTTAATATCCACATGGTGCCCATTGTGCGCGAGGAAAGCGGCCTGGCCAGAAGCTCCCGGAATATGTATCTTTCTGCTGAGGAAAAGGAGGCGGCCCTGGTGCTGTCCCGCAGCCTGAAAAAGGCAGAGGAAGCTTTTGTCAAGGGTGAAAAGGACGTAGAAGCTTTGAAGTCCCTGGTGCGGGAAGAACTCAGCGATGAGAAGATGGCTGAGATTGACTATGTGGAGCTTTACTCCTTCCCGGGACTAAAGGAAATAGCTGCAGTTGATCAGCCTGCCATGCTGGCCATTGCCGTGAAGATTGGTAAGACCCGTCTTATTGATAATGTAATCTTAGGGGATAACTAAAGAAAGGGAGTTCTCATGTTTCTTCATTTGCTTAAATCAAAAATTCACTGTGCTACGGTGACGGAGGCAGACCTGCGCTATATGGGCAGCATCACCATTGATGAGGAACTGATGGAGGCGGCCAATATCCTGCCCCATGAGCGGGTGCAGGTGGTGGACAACAACAACGGTGCCCGTTTGGAAACCTATGTGATACCCGGCCCCAGGGGCTCCGGGGTCATCTGCCTGAACGGGGCGGCTGCCCGCTGTGTCCAGCCCGGTGATGTGGTCATCATCATGGCCTACGCTGTCTTCACCCAGGAAGAGGCCAGGGATTATGAGCCCATCGTGGTCATGGCTGACGAAAAGAATGGCATCAAGGAAATCCGCGGCAGGGAAAGCCACGGGGAAATGTAAGCAGAGCGAGCCATATAACGAGGAAGAAGATGTCCCCCATCTCTATAGATGGGGGGTGGCTCATTCATCGCATAACAGGCGGCGAGCATATATCTCCCGCCTCGTTGAAACGCTAATTGGAGGATTTTGCCTTCGGCAAAATTTGAACAATGGCGTTATAACCAAAAACTCCTGACCTTGGTCAGGAGTTTTTGGTTATATGAGGTTCATGTTCTTCAAGACTTTTGCCAATTCCTTGGCAGCCTCTTCCGGCTTAATGGCCTCCATGCAGGCGTTGCCCTTGGGACATTTGGTCCTGCAGCAAGCCTTGCAGTCATGGGGGGAGATATAGAAGTGATGGCCCGGGGAAAGGGGGCCGTAGATGGTGGGGAGCGTCGGCCCCCAGAGGGAAAAGGTGGGGGTGCCCACGGCCTCTGCCAGGTAGAGAGGGCCGGTGTCACAGGTGAGGAAGAGGGTGGCTGATTTTATCAGGGGTGCCAGCTCCCGCAGGGAGGTTTCTCCGGCAATGGAGATGGAGCGGGCAGCTTTTTCCGGGGCCTTTTCTTGCAGATAGGCAAGGGTTTCCTCTATGTAGGGTTTGTCCCCGGGAGCCCCGGGAAATACCAGCTGGATGTTTTCCGGCAGGGTGGTTTTTGCCACCAGCTCACCGAAGGCCTTGGGGGTAAGATGCTTGTCCGGCCAGGTGGTGCGGATATTGACCATGAGGAGGGGCTTTTGGCTGTCCAGGCCGTGGCTTTGCCAAAAGTCACGGGCGTATTCTGCCCAGTCCGGGTCAAGCTTCAGCACTGTGCCCGGCACAAAATCCTCCTGCTGCCAGCCCAAGGGCATAAGAGCCGTGAGGTAACGGCGTATTTTGTGAGGATCGTCTATATCCGGGGCCATTTCCGTCATAAAGAGGGGATTGCCCTCATGGCGCTCGTGGATGCCGATGCGGCGCTGGCAGCCTGTGAGCCTTGAGAGGAGCCCCGTGAGGAAGAGACCTTGGATATCCAGCACTGCGTCAAAGGGACCGGCCTCCTTCAGCAGGCGGCGGGCTTCCTTCAGGGTGCGGAAGGCTTTGCCAAATTTATGCTGGAGAATGGCTGTGTCAAATTCCCGCCTGTCCCAGCTGATGATTTCGTCCACATCGGGATTGCCCCGCAGCAGGTCATCTGCAGGAGGGCTGCAGAGCCAGGTAAGATGGGCGTCAGGCCGGAAGAGTTTTATATTGTGGGCCACGGAAGTGGCGTGGAGCACATCCCCAATGGCGGAAAGCCTCACCAGAAGAAGCCGGGGCTTGGGGGGCAGCTCTTTTATTTGCATATCCATGAAGATGGTCAGACCTTTCCATAAGGGTTGATACTATGATAAAATGAAGACTTAAATCCGTAATTTGAGATAAGGCTAGTTTAACATAATGGGTATCATGGTTCAAGGAGCACGGGGAGGAGGCTGTTTGTCAATGGACAGGGAAAAGAAGGAGGAGGCCTTCAAAAATTTGCTGGGGGCCATAGCCAGCGGCAAGATGCCCAGGGGCCTTAAGACAGGCAGCCAGCTCCTCCAGGAGCAGGAAAAGAAGCGTGACAACCGCCGCATCAGGGAGCTGTTTGAACTGTATGCCCCCAAGACAAGGGCTTCTCTGGAGGGGGGCGCTGTTCAGCTCGTAAGATTGGTGCCCCGCCTCTTTGCTGAGGACCATCGGGGCGTGGTGGACCGCTGGCTGGAGTTCAAGGTGGGGGAGGACAGGCTCTATGTACTGAAGGATGTGCTGTCCTTCCGGGAAGCGATGATGATGGGGCAGCCTTGGCCTCTGGGAAAAAATTCTGCCATAGATACCCGCAATTTCCGCTGGGCGGATGATATTTCTGCCCGCTTGTTTGAGTTGCTGGATGAAGCCAGAAAGCGGGAGCGGGACATCATGTCCCAGCAAAGGGGATATTATGGTTATTCGCCTTTTACCCGCAGCATGCTCTTTGAGGATAAGCGCTTCCACCTGGGAAGGGAGGATTTTGCCAGATTCCTGGATATTATGGGGGACACGCCCTTTGAGTTCAATATGGACAGGTCCCAGTTCGAGCAGGTGCAAAGGGCTGAGGGCAACCCTCCTCTGAGGATAGAGGTGGAAAGGGAGGACGATGGTGGCGGTTTCCTGCGGCTTTGGGCGGGCAAGCTCTTCTACAGCCTGGACGAGGACAAAAGGTATATGTACATGGATGGCAGGATTTACCATGTGGATGATGAGTTCAGCCGGGATATGGTGCCCTTTCTCCATGTTTGCCAACCGGACAAAGGGCTAAGCCTTTCGCCAGAGGATATGGCCAGATTTTTCTCCCTGGTGCTGCCCCGGCTTAGGGGGGCGGCTGAGGTGGAAGTGGCCGAGGGCTTCGAGGAGAACTTCGTCATGGAGCCCTTGGCCTGCCAGCTGTATTTGGACTATGAGGGGGACGGCATTGCCGTGCGTCCCGTATACGTCTATGGGGAAAATATGTTCAACCCCCTGGTGGAGGAGATGCCTTCTTTGCCTCGGGGGCAGCAGCTGGTGCGCAATGAAAGCGGGGAAAAGGAAATCGAGGTGCGGCTGGCCAACTACGGTTTCAGGGCTGAAGGGAACCGCTATGTCCAGCGGGACGAGGAGAAAAGCTATGATTTCCTCTATGATGAGCTGCCTGCCCTGCCGGAGTGGGTGGAGGTTTTCTATGAGGAGGCCTTCCAGGAAAAGCCCGTCCGCCGCATGCCCAAGGTGACGGCAGGCGTCAGCGTCAATGACGAGAATCTGCTGGAGGTGTCCTTCAAGGCCCAGGATTTGGACTTTGAGGAGCTGCTTGCCATTCTTGCTTCCTATAGAAAGAAGCGTCGCTATCACCGCCTGAAGGATAGGTCTTTTGTGACTCTGGGGGACCAGCAGCTGGCTGCTTTGGCAGAGTTTGCGGAAAGTACCGGCTTGGGCAGAAAGTACAGGGAGGGGGACAAGGTGATGCTGCCCCTGGCCCAGGCCATGTATATAGATACCTTGACCAGGGAGACCCAGGGGGATATTGCCCTGAAGCGCAGCCAGAGCTTCCGCCAGGTGGTGCGCCGCATCAAGAGCCCCCAGGATTCGGATTATGAGGTGCCGGAAAGTCTGGCGGACACTCTCCGTGATTACCAGGTGACGGGCTTTAACTGGCTGTCGGGGCTGGCCCAGTGCCATTTGGGAGGTATCCTGGCCGATGATATGGGCCTGGGCAAGACATTGCAGGTGCTGGCCTTCCTGCTGTCTCAGAAGGAGGCAGATGAAAGAGAAGGAAAGCCACAGCCGCCTTCCCTGGTGGTGGCGCCTACTTCCTTGGTTTATAACTGGCTGGACGAGGCCCGGCGCTTTACACCTCAGCTGAACGCGGCGGCGGTGGCGGGCAGCAAAGCGGAGCGGGAGGCAATCCTGAAGCAAGCCCTGCCTGCTGATGGCGGACCGGGGGAGATGGACCTGCTCATTACTACCTATAATATGCTGAAAAGGGATATTGAGCTCTATGCTCCCTGCCGCTTCCGCTACGCCATCCTGGACGAGGCCCAGCATATCAAGAATCCCGGCACCCAGAATGCCCATAGTGTGAAGCAGCTGCAGGCAGAGGGCTTCTTTGCCCTCACTGGCACACCTATCGAGAATACCCTGACGGAATTATGGTCCATCTTTGACTATCTGATGCCGGGCTATCTCCTTTCCCAGCCCAAATTCAAGCAAAAGTACGAGCTGCCCATCGTGAAGGAACAGGATGAGCGGGTGGCTGCGGATCTGCGGCGGCACATCACGCCTTTTATTTTGCGGCGCCTGAAGCAGGATGTGCTGACGGAACTGCCGGACAAGGTGGAGCGGCGTCAGATTTGCGAAATGACGGCTAAGCAGGATAAGGTCTACAAGGCCTGGTTCCTGAAGAGCCAGAAGGAGTTCCGGGTGGCCATGCAGGAGCGGGGCCTGGGGGAGAACAAGATAAAGATTCTGGCTATCCTCACCAGGCTGCGGCAGATTGCCTGTGACCCTTCCCTCTTTTTGGAGGACTACACGGGAGGCTCCGGTAAGCTGGACGCTCTGGAGGAAATCGTGGGGGATGCAGTGGCCGCAGGCCGCAGGCTCCTGATTTTCTCCCAGTTTACTACTTTGCTGGAGCACATTGGCGTCCGTTTGCAAAAGATGGGGTTGAGATATCATTATCTGGATGGCAGTACTCCCGCCATGGAGCGGCTTAATTTGGTGAAGGCCTTCAACGCCGGCAACCGTCCGGTCTTCCTGATTTCTCTGAAGGCAGGGGGCACGGGACTGAACCTCACTGGCGCTGATATGGTCATCCATGCAGACCCCTGGTGGAATCCCGCCGTGGAGGATCAGGCCACCGACCGGGCCTACCGCCTGGGTCAGAAGAACAACGTGCAGGTGGTGCGCCTGATCATGAAGGATACGGTGGAGGAAAAAATCTACGAGCTTCAGCAGAAGAAAAAGAACCTTATAGACCAAATGATACAGCCCGGAGAGAATTTCCTAGCCAAGCTGACGGATGAGGAGATACAGGCGTTGTTTCAGAGGTGAGTTGCGGCTGTTCATTTTCTTTGGTGCAAAGAAAACGAACCAAAAGAAACTGCGACACTTGATTGCTTCCCTGCAATCGAGTGTCGCGGGGCCCATCCATGGGCCCTGGGGAACGGACAGTACAGAGGCGGTCTTTGGACCGCCTTTTATTATGTGCATGACTCGATCTATATGGCGTACTACGAAAAAGTGTGCTCGAACCGATTTATAAAAATAAAATTCAAGAAAGAACTTGACAAGAGTCTGATAAATGTGTATCTTATAAGTAGATTGAAAAACATGGTTTCAATCTTTTTAAAAGATTGAAATTGTGTCCGAGCAAACTTTGATAGCTGAGGATGATTTTGAGGAGGGATGAGCAAGCGCGGGCACAGATTGTTTGAGGTCAAGAGAAGGTTTCAGTCTAGGTTTTGGCAAACCAAAGGAGACGACGAAATGAAAAAGATTCTTGCATTAGTAATGGCCATCATGATGATGGTAGTTGCCGCAGGCTGTGGCGGCAGTGATGGAAAATCCTCCGGTTCTTCCAGTGCCGGCGGAGAAAAGAAAATCACCATGGGCTTCTCCCAGATCGGAGCGGAATCCGAATGGAGAACTGCCAACACTGAATCCGTCAAGCAGGCTGCCAAGGACGCAGGCATCGAGCTCCAGTTCTCCGATGCCCAGCAGAAGCAGGAGAACCAGATCAAGGCTATCCGTTCCTTCATCGCCCAGGGCGTTGATATCATCGCTTTCGTTCCTATCGTTGAGACCGGTTGGGATACGGTGCTGAAGGAAGCCAAGGATGCCAAGATTCCTGTTATCGTAGTTGACCGTGACGTAAAGGTTGCTGATGACAGCCTCTATGTTGCCAAGATTGGTACCGACTCCGTGAAGGAAGGCCAGAACGTCTTCAAATGGCTGGATGAGTACATGAAGAAGCAGAACAAGACCCCCCGTGCCGGCGGCGACCAGTTCCAGGTAGTTGTCCTTGAGGGTACTGTTGGTTCCTCCGTGGCTATCGGGCGCCAGAACGGCTTCAAGGATGCTATGGCTAAGTCCGAAGATGGCAAGAAGTTCAACATCCTCGCTTCCCAGACTGGTGAGTTCACTCGCGCTAAGGGCCAGGAGGTCATGGAATCCTTCCTGAAGTCCGACCGCGACAAGATCGACGTTCTCTTCGCTCACAATGATGACATGGCTCTCGGCGCTATCCAGGCTATCGAGGCTGCAGGCCTCCAGCCCGGCAAGGACATCACCATCATTTCCATTGATGGCGTGAAGGGCATTTTCGAGGCTATGATTAAGGGCAAGGCAAACTGCACCGTGGAGTGCAACCCCCTCCAGGGCCAGCTCCTCATGGAGACTGCCAAGAAGGTCCTGAATGGTGAGAAGGTAGAAAAGCTGGTATATGTTGATGAGGGTGTATTCCCCGCTGACGTAGCTGAGAAGACTCTGCCTGAGCGCAAGTATTAATAGAAACGAAACCTAGACACAGCAAACAAGGAAAGGCCGCGCCCGCCAGGGGAGTGCAAAATCGCCTCCAGAGGCAGGTGCGGCCCTTTCTATGCCTTGCAGCGTGATGAAATCAAATCAATGCGCTGCCAAGGAGGACAGATTGCGGAAACTTTGATATAGTTAATATGTGTTGCCATTCGCAAGCATGAATTTGGAATTAATGGGGTGGGATATTTATGGAAGAAAAAGCCTTGCTGGAAATGAGGAATATCAACAAGTTCTTCCCAGGGGTCAGGGCCCTTTCCAACGTGGACTTCACCCTCCATGCAGGGGAAATCCATTCCCTAATGGGGGAAAACGGTGCAGGCAAGTCAACCTTGGTGAAGGTACTGACAGGGGTCTATCAGCGTGATGGTGGCACCATCACTTTGCAGGGACAGCGGATTTCGCCCCGTACACCGAAGGAAGCCCAGGAATGCGGCATTTCCACTGTGTATCAGGAGGTAAACCTCTGCAAGAATCTGACGGTGGCAGAGAATATCTATATCGGCAGGGAGCCGCGTAAATACGGCTTCATTGACTGGAAGACCATCAACCAGCGCTCCGAGGAGCTGCTGGGGGGCCTGGGGGTTCACATTGATGTCACCAAGACTCTGGACCATTATTCTGTGGCCATTCAGCAGATGATTGCCATCGCCAGGGCTGTGGATATTGAGGCCAAGATTCTCATTCTGGACGAGCCGACTTCTTCTTTGGATGAAAAGGAAACGGAACGCCTCTTCAGGATTATCCGCCAGCTGCAGAAGCGGGGCATGGGCATTATCTTTATCTCTCACTTCCTGGAACAGATTTATGAACTCTGCGACCATATTACGGTGCTGCGCAACGGCGAGTTGGTGGGCTCCTATGAGGTGGCCAAGCTGCCGCGTTTGGAACTCATCGCCAAGATGGTGGGCAAGGACCTTTCCGAAGTGGCACACATGGACGATGCTAACGACAAGAGCAAGCCGCAGGAAGAAATGTTCATCGAGGCGGAGCATGTGGGCCAGGTGGGCAAGCTGGCTGATGTAGACCTGCAGATACACAAGGGTGAAGTGGTAGGCTTTGCAGGCCTCTTAGGCTCTGGCCGCACGGAGACAGCAGAGCTGCTCTTCGGCGTGGAGGGCATCACCAAGGGACAGCTGAAGGTGAAGGGCCAGCCTGTGAAGTTTGGCAGCCCCATGAGCGCCATGCGGGAGCGCATTGCTTTCTGCCCTGAGGACCGTAAAACTTCCGGCATCATAGGCGACCTTTCTGTGCGCGAGAACATTATTTTGGCCATGCAGGCCAAAGATGGCATGATGAAGCATATTCCTTATAAGAAGCAGTGCGAGATTGCCGACAAGTATATCGACCTTCTGAAAATCAAGGTGTCTGACCGGGAGCAGCTCATCAAGAACCTCTCCGGCGGCAATCAGCAGAAGGTCATTATCGCCCGTTGGCTGGCCACCCAGCCGGAGCTCTTGATTCTGGACGAGCCCACCCGGGGCATTGACGTGGGAACCAAGACGGAAATTGAGAAGCTGGCCATCAAGCTGGCCAAGGAGCGGGGCATGGCCGTGGTCTTCATCTCCGGTGAGATGGACGAAATGGTGCGCACCTGCACTAAGCTCATCGTCATGAAGGACCGCCGCAAGGTGGCGGAGCTGACGGGGGCCGAAGTAAGTTCCGACAATGTGATGCGTGCCATTGCAGGAGGTGAAACGGCATGAAGGAGAAATTAAAGGCTTTCAGCGACAGCTCGCTGTTTTTGCCAGTAGTTGCCCTTTTGGTGCTGCTGACCTTCAATGCCCTGTTTGTAGACGGGTTCCTGACCATACAGCTTACCGAGGACGGCAGGCTGTACGGTCGCTTGATAGATATTTTGAACCGCAGCTGTTCATTGGTGATACTGGCTTTGGG